>JAJFLS010000540.1 GCA_021772595.1 Opitutales bacterium | reverse complement strand
GAAGCGGCGTCCCCAATATGCAGCCGTCCCTGATCGATTCGAAATGGCTAACCGGCGACGACGATCACCTCGTCCGCCTCATGCTTCAAGGAAGCGAGTGGATCGAAGACCGACAATACTCGAACTTGATGACTAATTTCTCATTCCTCTCCGACGAAGAAATCGCCTCGGTCCTCAACTACGCCAAAGCCCGCTTCGGAAAATCGGCCGAAACGATCGCCGCCGGCAAAATCACAGCCCTCCGCGAAGAATACATCGAGTAAGCCTACCCTCTGCAAACGCAAGTTAGGGACCGATCCCGCAAGGGTGCGCGTCGACTTAAGTTATTAACGCCGGTTAGATGATTGTAGGAGCCTGCTTGCAGGCGATTATTCTCCTGGAAACTGTCGAAGAAAATCGCCTGCAAGCAGGCTCCTACATCTGGAAACACCTTAAGTTGACGCTTATTCGCAGACACTGGACGGTCCCAAAAAGCATCCACAAAGCCGCTCCTACACCGAATTATTGGACACCTACTAAGAGTCCCCTTGAATCGTGCGGAATTTCGTAAGCAGTGAATTATCAGGGAGTTTCAAAGTGTGGAGTTCGCCAATCCTCTAATTTCACTGCAACCGAGGGAGATCCAAAGGGAATCCCGCGAACGAACCCTGGACAGTTTTGATCAAATGTAAAATTCCCGCGCATAAAAGCTGGACATAATTGTTACGTATGCTTGCCTCCGAGTCCGAGCGAATGAAAATTCCTCGATAACCCTGTTCCCTCAATTTCCTTGTGCAAACCTTGCAACGGAACCCGCATTACTGGGAAAACCTGTCCTATTACAGTTCGTAACCTTCCTCCCATCCCTAAACATCTAACCCGATTCAATAATCTATGAGTACATTACATCACGACGCTAACGATAAAAGGGTATTTTGGGGCTGCTTTATTGCCCTGACTGCTACCGGTTTTGGATTTATTGCCCGAATGTTCCTCATCAACACATGGGCGGTCGAGTTTGATCTCGATCCAGCCCAAGCAGGTCGGCTGGCAGGAATCGGCATATGGCCATTCGCGGTGAGTATAATCCTCTTCAGCCTCTTTATCGATAGAATTGGATACAAGACAGCGATGCTGGTGGCTTTCATTGGGCATACAACTTGGGCTGTGCTTGGCGTCTCGGCATACTTTATCAGCAAAGGGGGGAATCCTGAACTTGGATTCAGTCTAGTATTCTGGGGCAGCCTGATTCTTGCTCTGGGCAATGGCTCGGTGGAAGCATTCATCAACCCGGTTGTCGCCACGATGTTCAGCAATGAAAAAACCAAGTGGCTTAACATTCTCCACGCCGCGTGGCCAGGCGGTCTTGTTCTTGCCGGTCTAATCACTATCTTCATCGATAACGTGCCTTGGTCCGTCAAGGTTGGGCTCATCGCAGTTCCTACCTTGGTTTACTTTTTCATGCTACTGCCAAGTACATTTCCTAAAAACGAACGTGAAAAAGCGGGAGTAAGCTATCGAGAAATGCTTCAGGAATTCGGCATCCTAGGCGCCATCGTTGTAGGTTTCCTAACGACTTTGCAGCTTATGGATTTCTTTCCAGGGGTAAGCAAAACTCTCTTCATCATACTTGGCATCGCGATGGTAGTCGCATTTGGACTCTACACGCGTGCCATGGGTCGAGGCATCTTGTTTTTCCTCATCTTGATTATGCTGCCACTAGCGACAACAGAGATTGGAACTGACGGCTGGATTACAGGAATAATGGAAGCTGTCGTCTCGTTCCACCCCGGATGGGTTCTGGTTTACACGTCAGTCATCATGACTGTTCTCCGATTTTATGCGGGTCCGATTGTACACCGCCTATCCCCACTCGGTCTACTTTCCCTCAGTGCGCTTCTTGCCATATTCGGGCTTACATGGCTATCCGGCGCGTCAGGCGCGATCGTCGTCTTCGCCGCCGCTACGCTTTACGCTCTGGGCAAGACCTTCTTTTGGCCGACTATGCTCGGTGTTGTTTCCGAGCAAACTCCCAAGGGCGGAGCTTTAACACTAAATGCAATAAGCGGCATCGGGATGCTCGCCGTGGGAACACTTGGATTTCCCTACATTGGAGTCCTTCAGACTCAAGCCCAGCAAAACGCTCTAGCCAACTCCCCTGAGATCATCGAAATCGCTCCCGGACTAGTTAAAGACGGCAAATTCACTGCAGTTACCGATAATAGCATTTACGAAATCCTGAGCTATCAGACCATTGATGAGCAGGCAGTCGCCAGCACAATTGAAGCGCTTCCAGCAGGCAAACGTGACCAAGCGGCTGAGCTTATCAATAGCACAAAGGAGCAGAGCAATCAGAAAGCCCTCGGCAAGATGGCACTTTTCCCAACCATTATGCTGGGTTGCTACATCGCCTTGCTTCTCTACTTCAAGTCCAGAGGCGGATACAAGCCTGTTAATCTTGAATCGGAAGAGGAATTGCCTGCTGCCTCCGAGTTCTAGATCCACTTGAACTGAATCATCACTAGTTTTTAGACGCTGTCGCTCACGCGTCAGCGTCTTTTTTCTTGGAACCTTAAATTTTCCACTTCGAATTCTCGAAGTAGCTACGTCGCGAATGCGGCGTGGAAACACTCGTCAAACATACGACACGTCCCCGATCAGCCGATGAACCTGTCCAGCCAAGTAGCACGGGAGAGACACGAGGCAATGGTCGTTTTTCTGCACATGGGAAAGCCTTGTCTTCATTGAGGTGACGGACGGCTTTTCGGTGTTGATACGAACCGCCAACGACAAATTGCGTTCGGTCATCAGCAAATGTAGCGAGCGAAGCTTACCCGTCGCTCCCGCCCTTAAAACAATGGGCACAATCCGCCCGTGGCTCTCGAAGACATAGTCGACTTCCGCCTCCGAACCTTTGTTTTCCCGAGCCCAATAGCAAAGTTGCGGAGAAGGGTTCTCTACTTGCAAAACCCGGAGCGCCTGGCCAATTGCCTGAATCGCCAAGGGCCGCTCGCTCGCCGAAGGATCGTCGGCCGCCTCGTACGGCGAAACTCCCCGCTGTGCTCCCAACGCGGTTGAGGCGAGCCCCACATCCGCGAAAATCACTTTGAAAAACCCCTCCCGAGCATCAGATTCCAAGGGCAGCTTTCTAGCGGCCGAGGCTTTCACCTGGCAGCACAATCTCGCTTGAGCGAGTCGTTCGAGGGCCTGCTTCAACGCGGCAGATCGATCTGCTCCGGAAACCCGCGTGTATTTGAATTTCTCGCCGAGCATAGGGGGTACGCTTGAGAGCAATCGAGCGAAACGATCGAGCGGAATTCGCCCCGTGTATTTGGACGAATCGATTCTGAAAGTCTCCAAAATGGATCGATGGACTTTTACGCAATCCTCCATCGATTTCCCTTCGCTCCAACAAACCACCGCTTCCGGCATGCCGCCCACTCGCATGTAATCTGAATGCAGCTCCAGCAGTATCTCATGCGCTTGCGTCTCAATCGCTTCGCCCAACTCGTATTCGCCCAGAAATTTTCTCAAAGCCTCGTGCCCGCAGGCTGAGAGAAACTCCTCGAACGAAAGCGGCTCCAGATTAATGGACTTAACCTGCCTGTCCGACGGCAACGTCGAGCGACCGTTTGTATCCAAAAACGACCCTGCGACAATGACGGGAAGTTCAGGGATTTTTTCCGCTAGTCCAATCAGTTTGTCGAGTGCTTCCGCACCGCCTCCAACGGAGTCCAGGAAGAGGAGGGAAGACTCCGGTTCGACGCGTTTTCCTGTATCGCCTTCCAGGGATTTAAGGAAGGGTTGAGGTCCCTTGAGATCGAATTGCTCCGCAGCCAAAGGTTCTTGCTCGAAGTTGAATTCGATTAGCTGGCGGCCCTTTTCCTTGGCCAATCGCCGGACGAGCCAAGTCTTCCCAACTCGACGCGCTCCCCGAACGATCAACGGCTTTCCATTGGCGAGCTTCAGCCAATTTCGAGCAATCTTTAAGCCGTCTCTTTTCACAAGATAGCTAATATTTTAGCCGTCTTTTTTGTCAATTTATTTGGGTGCCAGTAGAAATATTCGTTATCTAATTTGCTTACGTGCTGTAGCTACGCCGAGACTTCGGCGTGGAACCATATACCCCTTCCACCTACAGCAATCTCCGATTTAAACCGAAACTCTGCCCCGATGGCCCATATTTGTGCTGGCTAGCTAGAAAGATCGCCATCGGAACAACATCCTCCGAACGCTTCATCCATTCGTTTTCCCAATCTCCCTCCTCTACGAGAAAAGACTCGAACGACTCCCCTTCCGGAATCTTCGATCGCACAGGTCCAGGGATCAACTCGTTCGCGGTAATCCCGTGCTGAGCGAGCTCAACCGACAACGACTGCGTCAACATCCACAACGCCGCTTTCGAAGCGCTGTACGCTGAGCTACGTTTATCGGGCCGTCGACCCATTCCCGAACCCATCGTCAGAATCTGTCCATTGTTGCTCTTCTTGAGTAACGGTATCGAGGCTTTGGCGACATGGAACGCGGTGTACAAGTTGATCTCAATCGTCTTGATCCAAGCATCGGAATCGACGGTCTCGATCGGCTCCCGAGATCCCGCGCCGCCTCCCGCATTCAGGAAGACGATATCCAATTGCCCGAACGCCCCATCGACTTCCTCAATCAATCGCTCAGCTTCCGATTGGATCGCCAGATCCGCAGCGACACCGATCGCCTCGCCACCATTCTCTTGAATAAGAGAAACCGTCCTTTCCAATTCCTCGTGGGTTCTCGACGAAACCGCAACGCGAGCGGCTTCCTTCGCGTATCCAATCGCGATCGCCCGACCAAGTCCCTTTCCGCCTCCCGTGATCAGAGCCACGCGACCCTCAAGTAGATTCTTTGCCATACCAGTAGAACTAAGCCCCGGCCTCACGCTCCTCAAGAAGTTCCGACACCAAACTCGGCGATAAAGCCCGCCCAGCCAAGTAGCGGAACGACTGCGTCGTTCCGAAAGCCCCCAAAGCGTCTGCCCTTCTACGCAACGGTTTCCAAAAATTGTCTGCTTGAATGATCGATTGAGTCTTGTGCCTCGTTCTGCAGCAGCGCTTTGTATCTCCAGAGACCCCAACTAAACCAATCGGAAGCCGCCTCCTTCACTATGAGCAAACAACCAAACGTCATCGTTTTCTTCACCGACCAGCAGCGATGGGACACCTGCGGGGCCCACGGCAATCCGCTGGATATCACCCCGAATTTCGACCGGATGGCCAATCGCGGCACGCACATCGATGCCTCGATCACTTGCCAACCGGTCTGCGGCCCTGCCCGCTCCTGCCTGCAAACCGGCCTCTACGCGACCCAAACCGGTAGCTGGAGAAACGACATCCCTCTCGACAAGAATCTCAAAACCATCGCTCATCACTTCACCGAAGCTGGCTACAACACCGGCTACATCGGCAAATGGCACCTAGGTTCCCGCCGCGACTACGTCCCTGTCGAAGAACGGGGCGGCTACGACTATTGGCTCGCCTCCAATCTACTGGAATTCCAATCCGACGCCTACGACTGCAACCTCTGGAACAACGACAACGAGAAAATCCATCTCCCCGGTTACCGCGTCGACGCGATGACCGACGCCGTTATCCGCTACGTCGACGACAAGCATAAAGAGGAAAAACCTTTCTTCCTTTTCACTTCCTACCTCGAGCCCCACCACCAAAACCACGTCGACGATTATCCGCCGCCAGACGGCTATCGCGAACGCTACACCGGCAAATGGATGCCGCCCGATCTCCAGCAACTCGGCGGCAGTTCCGGCCAGCATCTCGGCGGCTATCTCGGAATGATCAAGCGTCTCGACGAGGCGCTCGGCCGCATCATGGACGCCGTCAAGAGCCTCGGGATCGACGACAACACGATCATTCTCTACACCGCCGATCACGCCTGCCATTTCAAGACGCGTAACTCGGAATACAAGCGCTCTGGACACGAGTCTTCCGTCCGCGTGCCCACCGCGTTCTGTGGCCCCGGCTTCGATGGAGGCGGGCGTCGGAAAGAAGTGACGAGCCTAGTCGATCTCGTTCCGACGCTCCTCGATTCCTGCGGCATCGCGCCTCCGACCGAGATGCCCGGACGCTCGCTCATGCCCAATCTCCGCGGCGAAAGTAGCGATTGGGAACAGGAAGTGTTTATCCAGATTAGCGAATCCCAAGTCGGCCGAGCCCTCCGCACTGCTCGCTGGAAATACGGAATCGTCGCCCCCGACGCCGACGGTGAAACCGAATCCCGTGCCGACGCCTACGTCGAAAACTATCTCTACGATCTTCACTCGGATCCCTACGAACTCCAAAACGTGATCGGATACGGTTCCCACCGAAAAGTAGCCGACCACCTCCAAGAGAAGATTCTCAACGCCATGGAAAAAGCCGGCGAATCCCGCCCCGCCATCGCGGACCACGAGATCACCATGCCCGAATCGCAGCGCGTCGTGATGCAAGAAGAGATCTACCAGTAGCGGTCGGCTAGCAGATGGTAGGGCTGTTTATCCCTAAACAGCCGATCCAATGGCTCATCCAACACGGCTGACTAAGGATAGTCAGCCCTACCTTTCGTCCCCGCAACCTCGCCGCAAATGCTAAATAACCAGCGGCAAATGAATAGTTTCATTTGGGCCGGAAATCGTATACTCTCCGTTCGCATTCCTTCGAATGCCCGTTCGTCTTCAAACCCAATCAACCTCGAAACGCCATGAGTATCGATCCCATTTCACGCCGCAAATTCATCAAGACCACTAGCGCCGCAAGTGTCGCCTCTCTCCTCGTCGGCGCCCAAAACCTCCACGCGGGGGGAGCCTCCGACAAAATCCGCATCGGCCTCATCGGCCTAGGTGGCCGCGGATGTGGCGCCGGTATCATCGATTGCGCTTCGGCCGACACGAACATCGAGCTCGTCGCCATGGGCGATCTTTTCCCGGACCACCTCGAACAAGCCCGCGAGACCATCCAGCGGAACATGGAGAAGAAAGACCTCCCGTTCAAAGACATCTATAAAGTCTCGCCCGACAAGATGTTCTCTGGCTTCGACGCTTACAAGCAAGTCATCGCCTGCGACGTGGATCTCATCATCCTGACCACGCCGCCCGTTTTCCGGCCGATCCATTTCAAAGCCGCTGTCGAGGCAGGTAAGCACGTATTCATCGAGAAACCAGTCGCAGTCGATCCCATTGGGGTCCGCGACATCATCAAGACCTCCGAGCTTGCTAAATCCAAAGGCCTCACCGTCGTCGCCGGCACGCAAATGCGACGCGCTCGTCACGTCATGGCGGCTATCGAGGAAATCCGAGGCGGCGCTCTCGGCGACATTCTTTCCGGCCAATCCACACGCATGGGCGGCGCTCTTTCCAACTGGCGCCAATCCGAAGCGATTCGCCAGTCAGGCTGGTCCGACATGGAATGGCAGCTCCGTCGTTGGCTTTTCACTACATGGGCTTCCGGCGATTTCATCACCGAGCAACACGTCCACAATCTCGACCTAGTCGATTGGGTCATGGGTTCGCATCCGATCAAGGTCACCGGAACCGGCGGACGTCAGCATCGAACGGACTCGATCTATCCAAACGTTTGGGACCACATCAATGTGGAATACGAATATCCCAACGGCGCTCGCGTCACGCACATGGGAGCGCAAATCGACGGCATCTCCAATCGCAACGACATCCACATCGACGGTACCGACGGACGCCTCTTCCTTAGCTTCGCCAAAGCGAGCATCGAAGGGAAACGCCCGTTCAAATACACCGGCCCGCAGCCGCATCCTGCTATCCAAGAATACAAGGACACGCTCGATGCGATCCGCTCCGGCAACACGATCAACGAGGGCAAGCGCATCGCCGAAAGCACGATGACCGCCATCCTCGGCCGCATGTCCGCCTACACCGGCCGTTCGCTCAGCTGGGACTGGGCCATGAACGCGTCCAAGCTCGACCTCACTCCCAAAGAGTGGAAGTTCGGCAACTATCCGCTCGCCCCAGTAGCCATCCCCGGAAAAACGAGAATCGTTTAGAGCAAGTCGAGTCAATCGAGACTAAACCCACCACGCCGCGACAGTGGCGTGGAACCGATTTTGAAGGGTCGCGGCCGATCTCTCGCCCTGAGTTTCGTCGATGGGCCGAGTGGCCCATCTGAACGACGCAGTCGTTCAGCTACGGCTCTTCTTCAATCTTGTAGCGGAACGACTGCGTCGTTCCGTTCATTCAATTAATATTGGCCGCTCGGCTTGCGCTGCCGTAGCTAGCGAAGGCGTGAGATCGGCCATCACCATCAACCATCTTTTGCCATCGCGCCATACTGTATGCGCTCTCTGGGCACGTCTTTCAGAACGTTCTGGAGGATCGGAGCCAAACGCTTGCGAGCTTGATCGGCTTTCTTGCCAGTCGCCGGCGATTGTTCGAGCCAGTCGTTGGGAACATCATACAGTCCGCCGTCCGCGTAGAGCTTCCACCGCTCGTCGCGGACAAAGCACCGGAATGGCTCTTCTTCGTGGCCATCGTGAGAATAGGATACGAAGATCCAGTCGTGCCCCTCGCTTTCGTTTCCACGAAGGAGCGGTAGAAAACTTCTTCCATCGGTTCCATCGGGTATCCGCGATCCAGTTACATCTCCGACTGTCGGTAGGACATCCGCGAAATCGATAGGCGAATCGATCACCGTGCCCGATTCGATCTGCCCGGTCCAGTTCGCCACAAAGGCAACCCGCGTACCCGCGTCTGTCATCATGCCCTTCCCGCCTTGAATTTCACCGCGTCCAGGAAAAGGCGAAGTGATCGTTTTGAGAGTGCCGTTGTCGCCAGTGACAAGGATGAGCGTTTCTTCTCGAAGCCCAAGCGCATCGAGCTGTTCGACGATCCTGCCGATCGTCTTGTCCATATAATTGACCATCTCGCGATAGTGAGTCCGCTCCCCTCGACTCTCGTCGGTCTTGTCCCAATCCGGACTGTCCGGCGTGGGATCAAACGGGTTGTGGACGAGGATCATTGGATAATAAACAAAGAAGGGTTCGTCTTTCTTGCGGTCGATGAAATCTAGAATGTGATCGGTAACCAAATCCGGACCGTATTTGCCACCAGTGTCAGGAAGGAGTTCGCTATTTCGAAACAGCTTCGGCGATTTGAAACGCGAGCCTTTCGATTTGAATTTTTCGACCAGCTCTTTCGGCTCGCCGCCGCGCGCCATGAAATGCCAAAGACAATACTCGTCGAAACCCGCTTTGTAGGGCCCGTCCAGATCCGCAGGTGAAAGCTGCCACTTGCCCGCAATGCAGGTGGCGTAGCCGTTCTCCTTCACCATTTTTCCGAAGGTCGGTTGAGTCAGGTCCAATCGGCCAAAGGAGGTATAGTTTCGAATGTTGTAGCGACCCGTCATTATCTTCACCCGCGACGGCGTGCAAAGCGGTTGCGAATACGCCTGGGTGAATTTCGCTCCCGTCGCCGCCAGCTTGTCGATATTGGGAGTCGAATAGAACTCGCTCCCATAGCCGCTGTAACACTCGAAGCCGATGTCGTCGGCCATGATGACGATGACATTCGGCTTATCAGCAGCCCTGCAAAAGATGACAGAGGTCAATAAGAGAAGCCCAGCACTCAACGGGGTAATTTTCATGAGGCCAATCCTGGATGGCGCTTGGAACGCAGGCAAGCCTGGGTTGTATTGAAGAGTTGAACATTCTGAACGATACAATCGCTCAGCTACAGATCTCTAAGAGGGTGTTGAATAAGTGAAAATACATTCGGGACGGCGCCCGAACGCTACCTATTTGAAGGGATTTTTAGGGTAGCGAACGGGCGCCGTCCCGTTCCAACGATTCGCCGAACTGACTTATTTAACATTCTCCAAGATGGTGTCTATGAATTCGCTGATCCACGGCTTTTGTCCCGGACGGCGCCGGGAGGCTACCTGACGCTAGCGGACAAAGAAC
>JAJFLS010000539.1 GCA_021772595.1 Opitutales bacterium | reverse complement strand
TAATTTCCGTGAACATCTCTCGGCGCCCATTGAGGCTCGTGTCCTCCATGAAAAGTACTGAACAAGAAGGTGCTGATAAGAGTTCCATCTCCGGCTTCTCCCCGAAAACGCACGTCGCCATGTTCGATGACACGCTTGCCGTCGATATATACGTGGGCGAATCCGTCGCTCTCGGACGGTATTTCATTCAGTCTGACATGTAGCGATACAGCATAATACTTTCCGTTTTCGAAACGAAAATCAGCACTGAATACGCCCGCGCCGTACTGACCGTCCTTATTCTGACAATACAAATACGATCTTACAGAGCCCTCTTCCTTGAAGGTTACACGAGCGCTCCAGCCGTCCGGACGCATCGGCTTGCCGCCCGTGATTGGCGAATCGGGGCCTAGCCCGTGCAATTTTCCGCCCTTAACGAACTGGAAGTCACTGTCGAATTTCACATCGTAATTCAGCGTGTATTCCAAACCCCGTTCTCCCAGCTTGTAGCGTCTTGTAATACGCTCGCTACCCCGCTCGGAACCTTCATAGGTCGCCTTCAAAGCTCGACCTCCATCGACTCCCTCATTTTCAACTACTTCCAAGTATTCCCTACTCGCGAGCAATTCATATAGCCCGCCGCCACGAGGAGTCTCAAAGTCCTCATTAAACACAAGGCTCTCCCTCACTACGTCACCATAGGCAGCCCAGAATAGTATCAGCACAGATAAAGCGTAGAGAATCGCTCTCATTGCACCTTGATAAGGCTTCGATTCGCGAGCCGCGAGTTCTTTGTTTCGTTATTAATAAAGAATAGCGGTATTCTCCGACTGAACCGACGATATTCGAATCAAAGCAGAACCATAAACCCCACAAACGTGAGGAACCCCGACACCAGGAAAACCGCTCCCATAGAGCGCATCTCCGGGACCCGCAGCCACATGATAATTCCCGTCACAACCCAAAGCATGAAGGCAACGCATACGGCATCCACGATAAAGGCCCAGGAGTCATTCAATAAGCTGTCGTGATGAAATCCTCCCCGAGCATGCATACCGGTCAAGAACTGCTGGGCGAATTTTTTCCGTTCATTCATAACTAGACGATTCTCATCAATCCGGTAGATCAGTTGGCGCATCTTGCGAAACGACGGGAAATAGACGGTGATCTTCGCCTCCCCCGTTCTGTATGCTCCGAACGTGTTCGTGTCCAAGCCTGCGGTACGAACTAGCTCTTGCGCAACCTCGTGGGGAATGGATCCGTCGTTTGGCACCTCAACTGAGCAGGGCCACGAGTCGACCATTTTCCACTGGCCGCCGGGCTGCCCGTTGCCATTGCTAAACCAGCTCGGGTGATTGAAGGCGAGCGACGAAATCCCGTACATAATAAACCACGGCAGGCAGAACATGCCCAGATAAAGGTGAACACGTCGATTTAGATACTGGAATGATATTTTAGCCACGGTCGCTAAATGGTTGCTACAAATAGGGCAAACAAAGCCGATCCCAAGATCATGCACAGAGCGCCCAGACTGCGGGTCGATTTCATATTCCACCACATCCACACCCCGGTAAAAGCCCAGGCGAGAACGGCCACGATAAACAAGTCGACAATCACCGCCCAAACGTCATTCGCCCAAAACGCCTGTCCAAACCCTCGGCGCCGATGAAGCATCTCCAGAAAGAAAGCCATGCCGAATCGCTGCTTCTCGATCTTAACCGATTCTGCATCTTCCTCCCAAGTAATCCGGTAGGAACCAATCGGCCGATCGCGACGGATTTCCAATCTCCCCTCTTCCAAACTCCCACGAACGCGATGCGAGCCTTCTAGTCCGATGTCCTCGAGAATCCGCGCGGCTGCCGCCTCAGAATCTCCGCTCTTATCAAGCACTCCCTGAAAAGCCTCCTCTCGAACCAGCGCGTATGCCGGCTCAATTCGGTTTTGATCGCCCGTAAACAACTCCCGATGCTGCATCAGCATAGTGCTCGCCGCGTACATCAGCACCCAAGGAGCCAGAAACAACCCCAGGATTAAATGTATCTTGCGCATCATGACTGGGACGCTAAGTGCGAACCAATATAGAGCAATCCTTTATAGCAAGCTGGCCGTGCAACCAGCTTGCTGCGAAAATAGGATCCGCTAAAAACACTCCCATAAGACGCAAGAAAACGATCGATCGCCCGCCTCCATCGATACGTGGGCGTTCGACTATCCGTCGATACGAATGATCCCGATCGGGCAGCCGTCTTCGGCCTCTTTGAGAACGCTTCGGTCCTCTTCGAAGCCTTCGCCGTATTCGAAATGCTTATGCGCTCGAACGACGCGATGCAATTGCGCCAGGCCTTCGTCGTCCATCTCCCAGTAATTCGGGGCGACTTCCGCGCAGAGCATGCAACCAATGCATTCGGGACGCTTGTGACTGATCGAGAGCATCACGCAAGTACGATTAGACCTTTTCGACTACGGGAGCCATCACGTAGAAACGATCGTTTTTGCGGACCCGCCCCGACACCTTAATCGAGAATACGTCCTTGGACTGAGCCGTTTCCACCGGACCGTCATCCAAACGCATTTCGTCGATGACGCCATCCACCACGCCCGTCGCGTTTCCGATTATCGTGTATTCATCGCCTGACGACACTAAACCCGCTGCGGTAATCTCTGCCACTCCGAGCTTGTCGTAGTAATGGCTTACCACTCCTTTGTAGATTTTCTGACGCGTCGCCTGAGAACCATAGGTACCCGACCAACCTTGCTCGCGCCCGAGATAGTAACCGGAAGAGAGCCCTCGGTTATACACTGCTTTCAATCCCTCCAGTAGATCTTCTACAAACGCCGGACCATAGCTGCCGTCGATCACCGCGTCCACCGCGCGCCGGTAGGCTTGCGTAACCGTTTTTACGTACTCTGGCGAGCGACCGCGACCTTCGATCTTCAAAGTCATCACACCCGCCTCCAGAACTTGATCGAGAAATTCGATCGTCGAAATATCGTTAGGCGACATAATAAACTCGTTGTCCACAACCAGCTTAGCGCCGCTTTCTTTATCAACCACCTCGTACTCCATGCGGCAATTCTGCACGCAAGCACCGCGATTGGCCGACGCGTTATCCGTATAGAGAGACATCCCGCAGCGACCCGAAACCGCTATGCACAGAGCTCCATGAGCAAAGGCCTCGATCTCGACGATGCGACCGTCGGGACCTCTCAATTCCTCGTTCAAAACTTGCTCTCGGATACCACGAATCAGCGACAAGTTGAGTTCGCGAGCCAGCACGATGCGATCGCAGTACTGGGCGTAGAATTTGAAGGATTCGTAATTCGAAACCGACAGCTGAGTCGAAAGATGCACTTCCAAGCCCAATTCACGGGCCTCCAATATACAGGCCATGTCCGAAGCGATCACCGCGTCGACCCGGTGCTTGGCCGCTTCCGCCAGCAACTTGTAGCAGAGTTTCAGGTCGTGATCGTAAAGCAGCGTGTTCAGCGTCAAGTAGCCCTTGATGCCGCCTTCGCGACACCGCTCCATGATCGTCTCCAAGTCCTTCAGGTGAAAGGACCTACGCGAGCGAGCCCGCATATTCAACTGGGCCAAGCCGAAGTAGACCGCGTCCGCCCCGGCATCAATCGCCGCCTGCAAAGACGGATAACACCCTGCCGGCGACAAAACCTCCACTCCTGAACTGATACGATTCGCTCCCATTATTTTTCTATATGAGGGCGGTCAAAAGGTCCGAAAATCCCCCGAGAGTCAAGCGCCGAGAACCGAGTCGCGGTGCAGACCAGCGCTGCCCTTTTTGGGACCTGCACGGTTTTAAAAGATATAGCTTTCTATTACCTTGCATGCTTACATGAATTATGAATAGAGCGGAACGGGAAGAATCATGAAGAAAATATTCACGAACATGGACCAGAGCAGAGTAGGCCTCCACCAATCCTTCCTACAAGAAAGCGGAATTGAAACGCTAATCAAAAACAAGAACGCTCCTTACAAGCAAGAATGGCCAGAGCTTTGGGTCATCAACGACGCCGACTACGAGACTGCTTTGAATCTCTTCAAGGAATTGGATACAAAACTCAGCGAGCCAATCGAGTCATGGGATTGCCCCGATTGCGGCGAAAATATCGAAGAAGGCTTCGGCGAATGCTGGAACTGCGGCACACTCAAAGCGAGCTGAGAAAGTATCCAATAAATCATCGCAAGAGCGGGTTTACACCGCGATCTTCACAGCAAATCGCGGCGGAATCACCTCGTTTCCGCATTTCACGCCCTACTCTGCCCTTCTCTTGAACGTGTAGCTTAATCCCAGCTTGGCCGCTTCCTCGCGCAACTCGGCGTCGGTCCACATTTCCGTGCGGCCCACGGTCGCTTCCCGAGCTTTGGCGATCGTATCCGTGCCAATCGGCTCCCCCCACGTTCGACGATTCCAGCGGTAGCCAATGTAGTTGATGACATCCGCCAACTGTTGATCGCTGTAAGTCTCTCCAAAAGGGATCATGACGCCCTCGCCGTATTCGCGGCCCCGCACGGGACCCGTCATCCCGTTGATCAATATTCGGGCCGCCAGAGGAGCCTGCTCGCTTCCTTGGGCGAAAATCGGCGACTCCGCCACAGGAGGAGCGAGGAGTTTATCTCCTTCGTATACGCCCAAGCCACGGTCGCCATGACAGGTAATGCAAATCGACTTGTATATTTCTTGCCCGCGGTTCGACGATTCACCAAGAGACGCCATATGTAGCTTCTCCTCTTCAGCCGCTGCGATTCCAGCGAATATCGGATGATCCGGATGCGTATTCAATATTCTCGTGCGCAAGGATTCGCATCGAAGCGTGTCCACCCTGCCGAGCGAATTATATATCTGGATCAACAGCTGCGGATCGATCGCATCTCGATCGAGCATTGATTCTACCGCACTATCGATCGGCTTGTATCCCCTTTCCAACCACGGTTCCGCCAGACGTACGGCTGACATCTGTACGCGATTCGATGAATGCGAAAGCGCGGCGAGAACATGGCTCTCCTTAAGAAGACCCAATCCCTCCATGGTCCACATTGCGTTTATGCGCGCGTTATCCGATTCTCCCGTCGTAGCCATTCGTTCGAGTGCCGGACCTACCGACTTATCTCCTCGAAGCACAATCAGCATTTGAGCCTGATCACGCCACCAACCATTTGGATGATCCAGATAGGCCACCAATTCTTCGCTGGACTGATCCAACATGCGAGGCTGCTCGTAACCTGCGTCGCCATTCGGAACCAAACGGTAGATCCGCCCGTGCCGCACCACGTCGAGCATTCCCCAATCCCTGATCCTATGATAACGCTTCACCCAAGGATGGTTTCCCTCCGTCAGAAACCAGTTCTTCTCTTGGATAATTCCGCGATACATATCCGAGAAATAGAGCGTTCCATCGGGACCGGATTCGCTCCAAACCGGCCGAAAAAACGTATCTGTAGAACGGATAAACTCCGCTCCTGGAGTCACGTTGTAGGCAATCCCTTTCCCGCTGGACCAGTCGAAACGCGTCCCCCGAATAAAACGACCAACTGGCTCACAAGTCGTCATCAACTCTTCGTAAGGTCCCATGATCCCCGAACGAATAACTGTCTGGCCGCAGGTCGCGGAGTGATTCGTCAAAACGCGGCGGGCATCGTAGTCGTATCCTCCTGACGACTGATCTTCGGTTTCGCATATCGAGTAAGGCGTTTGATAATCCGGGCCGTGCTCGTCGATTTTGACAATGGGGTAGCCTGCGGGAAACTGGAACGAATGCGCCGGATTAGCTCCCCCAGCCCAAGAGCTATAGATCCGCCCGTCGTCGTCCCGAGCGATGCCCCACTGGGTGATCCTCGGCTCGGAGTGCTTCGACGCCTGGAGAGCGCCGTCTTTGTACTTGAAACGAAAATAATTGGTATCGATGCGGTTATCGAGATTCCACATGAGCCCGCTCGTTTGATGCTCGATATTGCCTTTATGCGACTCACCTTCGTAGGCGATTTCACGGCGGTCCGCGACTCCGTCATGGTCATCATCGAAGTACGCCCAAACTGAATACTCCTGAGTGAAGTTCACCAGCACGCGATCATGCAGCGGAAGCACCGTGCGAGGAAGAACGACATTGTCGATAAAGACCGTGCGCTTGTCCATTTTCCCATCTCCATCGGTATCCACAAGCTTAACGACGCGCGAAACCGGATCCAAGGCGCCCGAACCATATTCGTCCTGCATATAGGTTCGCCATTCGCAAATGTACATCGCTCCATTGCCATCGAAAGCGAAGCTAGCTGGTTCCTCAATCATAGGCTCGCTGGCCACGAGCTCCAAATGGAATCCCTCCGGAACCTCGATCGTCTTCATGGATTCTTCCGGACTAAGAGCCGGAATTCGTTCCGCCACAATCAACATCGGCATAAAGCTTAACTGAAACAGAATGAAGATAAATGGTCGGAGTAAGACTTTCATAAATTGGAAAACAGGGGCAGACGCGAATTAGAGCCTATCCATTCCCCGGCAGAATCATCAGTTCGATATTCCGAAAATCGACTGGGTGGCTCTCGCCTTGAAGGGCGATGTATCCATCTTTCAGTATCGTCCCGGCCGACAGCGGATAGTCTTCGGGAAGCAGAAAGTTGTCGTCGATCTGAGGGTCCTTGTAACGGAGAACCTCCTTGCCGTCGATTCTGTGTATTATCGCTTCGCTGCCTCGCACTTCTATTTCGACTTGGACCCATTCGCCGCGCGGAAGAGCTTTTACGTCGGTCCATGTCATGTGCTCGCGCTGGAGCGTTCCGTCTTCCAAGACCACGCTCGTGCCAGGCGTTGCGATATTCATCGTGGTGCGGTCGCGATACTCGCCTTCTCCGGCAGCCAAAAACTGCGCCTCCACGCTGACCGGAAATTGCTGATCCAGACTCACGCTCTCCGCTGATTGAGAATGGAACATGACTCCGCTGTTCAGTTCGGTGAAATCCTTCGATCCGGGAACGCGCGTGCCGTGAAATTGATACTCCAGGCGAAGTCGATAGTGGGAGAGTTTCTGGTTGTAGTAGATATGCCCATACTCGACATCGAAGGTTTCGTACTCGGTATAGTTCACCCGCATCATGCCATCTTCGACTATGAAAGTGTTCCTGTAGTTCTCGCCCGCGGGATATCCGCAAATCTTGATAGTCCAGCCGTCGAGGTTCTCGCCATTGAAAATGGGGACCCATTCGTCCTGCCTTGGAGCAGTGCAGCCAGAGAAGGATAGTAGAGCCAGAAGTACGGAGACGCCTAATATTCTCATGGGCAACAGGTACAGGAACCCGCTATAATTGCGAAGCTTTTAGTGCCAGAAACCCGGTATCGCGGAGCAGATTGTCTTGACCCTACCGCTTCCCTCGGACCTAGTCACCTTCACTGGTTCCTCATTCCTCAAAAACAGTTTCCGATCGGTAGTCCCTCTACATCCCGGCCGATCACAATGAGGCTCCTATAATTCGCGCACGGGCGGCAGATCATGTTTGCCCAGTAGAGAAACGCCGATTGTCGGCTATCCAAGTTCCTCATTCCTAGATTTCCCGAAACCAATCCCATCGCGCGATTTTTCATGCTGATGGTCCTGCCAACGATAATTCTCTGCCTTATCCGGCTCCTGAATAGGACTTGGAGAATCCGAGAAACCGGCAGGGAGCACCTGGACACTGCCCTGGCTGCGCCTGAACCGGCGATTGTCGCTTTCTTCCACGGCCGCACCTTCGTGCTCCTGAGGCACATGACGCGGAAGTCCAACGGCAAGTGGGTTTCGATGTGCTCAAAAAGCCTCGACGGCGAAGCGATGGCTCGAGTCGAGAAAAGTCTCGGGCTCGACGTCGTCCGCGGCTCGTCTGGCAAAGACGGCCTGGAGGCAGTTCAAGAAATGATCCAACGCATACGCAACACAGCCGGATACGGAGCAGGCCTGGCCGTCGATGGCTCGCGAGGCCCTCGCGGACACGCCCAAGGCGGAATCGTGCGGATGGCTCGCTGGACCGGAGGCCGGATATTGCCGGTCACCGCTTCGGCCAGTTCTGCATGGATTTTTCGTCGCGCCTGGGATCGCACGCTCCTCCCCTATCCTTTCGCCCGCGTCGAGATCGCATACGGCAAGCCCATCGAAGTGCCCAGCAAGCTCAACGCCGACCAGGCCGAAAGTATTCGCGTTCAAGTCGAAGAAAATCTGCTGAGCCTACAACGCACGGTCGACGACCTCGCAGGCTTCACCGACCACGAACCCATGCAGGCCCCAATCATCCCGGCAGATCTCGCGGAAGCCTATTCACGTACTTAGCCCTACATTACTTTAAATGAGTTGACGGGTAGGGCTGGAGCGTCCCGCTCCGCCTATACGCGACAACACTTAAGTTGAAAACGACGATTCGCTGAGTGTAGGAGCCTGCTTGCAGGCGATTGCTTCCCTGGGCCATGGCGGAGAAAATCGCCTGCAAGCAGGCTCCTAAAATTGGAAAACGCCTTAAGAGTCTGTCGGACTTAGGCTAATTTTTGAGAAAGATTGTGAAATTGTGAATTTAAAGACCCTGAGAATTGAATATTTGGTTCTCAGAAGAGCTCTGGGCATAAATATTGAATTCTAAACGATTAGATTTTTTCAGTCCGACAGACTCTTAAGTTGACGCGTATGCACCTGCCGGACGGCGTAGCTACGCGAGGAACTCGCGTGGTTTTCAGACGATTTCCGTTAAGTCGACGCCTATCCGCTCCGCCGCAGAAGTAGCTCAATCTCGGCATCGACGATTCTCTAGAAGTAGAACGAACGAATTGAATCCGCCTCAACCGAACTAAATCGCGCCAGAAAAGCGATTATGAAACGCTTCCGGGAGCCTTATCGGCTTGCCCGTATTCACATCGATCGCGGCCATTTCAGTTTTCGCGAGCAACAGCAAATCTCCCTCCTGGTTGTACCCTCGATAGAAGAGATCGAAGCGCGTCGGCCTAAAGTTAGCCACTGCCATCTCCAACTTCAGCGTATCAGGATAAAACGCCTGCTTCGTGTACTTGACGCACAACTCCGACATAATGAGCGCCACCCCCTCAACATCCCTCTCCGTATAGCCAAAGTTCTTAAGAAACTGGACCCGACCTTCGTGCAGGTATTCGACGAATACATTATTGGCCACATGATCTCCGTAGTTGTGATCCGTTATTCGAAAAGGTACACTCGTTGAAAAGTCGACTCTCTCGAAATTCTTAATCTCGTTGAACATCCGAAGAATGCTGCTTCGAGGATAGTGAAAAGTAAAGACCCCTGGGTCATCGACCAGTTCGGTCGTCCAAGCGGTCAACTTGGTAGCTCAGTGCTTTAGCCTGAGCAGTACACGTGGATCTCCAGACTTTGCTGAAAATGTAGGAGCGGCTTTATGCCGCGATAGACACTCACGAATCGGCGGCATAAAGCTGCTCCTACAATCGATATTCAATGAGGCTCAGGCTAAAGCGCTGAGCTACTGTTCCATAGGAATGTATAGCTTTCTACCCGCGCGCACAAGGCTGGCATCGGGTATCCCATTCGCGTTCTGTATCCAATCAACGGTTGAACCGTACTTGGCCGCAATCGCTGAAAGCGACTCGCCACTTTGCACGACATGTGTATCCCCTCCATCTTCCGGAAAATTCCTTGGAAAGCTCGTTCTAATATCCCGCTCACTCAGCAGAGAAGTCCCTGACAATTGAGCAAGCGTCTCGGCAACACTTTCCGCGAAATCCGCGACCTGCTTGGTTACCTTTTCAATAATCTCCATCTTCAACCGTTCGTCGCGTTCCTCGAGCGATTTCCTGGCCTCGGCAATGGCATGATTCACCTCCTCCACCGTCGCCAAGCGATCCAAACTGTTCTCAATCCGCGTCTCGAACGCGCGTTCTCGTTCGTGCAGCCGAGCATTCTCGCGACGTATGTCTTCCACCTCCAAACGCAACGATCGGATAGTTTCATTCACGATGCGCAAATCTTCCGTATTGTTAGCAACTTTAACCGCCAAGCCGTTCGTCTGCGCATGGACAACAGACTGCCCCACGACCAGACAAAGCAAGCCAATCCAAACCCTCATTCCTCTATACAATTTCGATAAACAGACAATGCAGGACGATATGTCAGACCATGCAAAGTGCAAGAGGCCGGACTGAGAAAAATCTATTCGACCCAACGACCCACCGTTCTATTTCGCGACCAACGCCTCAATTATCCCGCCGGACGACGACTTGGAAGAGGTTATTCTCCGAACCAATGGGCAGAGCCACAGTCGAAATCGATCCATCGCCCGGCGTGAATTCTCCGACGTCCTGCCAAACGGGCGGGGCTTGACTATCATCGTATTGAATGACCAGATACGAGCAACCTACTTCCGTCGCGAAACTGATCTCGAATTGTTCGGCCGACACAGGATTGAGAGCTAGACGCGGCGCCAGGAATTGAATTTCGTCTCCAATCGCGATTCCGCCGGACGTTCCAACAGCCACGATCTTTCCGTTCACATAAACTGCCTCGTCGAACCGCGAATTTGAGATCAGGCCGTTCGCGTTGATCCATTCACTGCCAGTTTCGCTGTATTCGATACGCCCGTTTTCTCCAAAAGAGATGTATCGATTTCCCGTCCAAAGAATGGAATGCCGCCTGGGTCCATTATTCGATCCGATTGTCCAATTAACACCGTCGGGGCTGCTTAAAGTGTCGATCCCAACCGCGATCCATCGAGAGTCGGCCCAAACTATATCGAAAAGCGGTGTAGGGATTTCCGAACTCGCGGGCGACCAACTGACGCCGTCGGCGCTGACAGCAATCCCGCCAGACGACCCGACGGCAATGATCTGGCCGTTCCCGGCCGCGACCTCATTGATAAAATCGGTGATCCCCAAAACCCTTTCCGTCCAATCAATCCCGTCGGGGCTCGTGAAGATTTTCCCATCAGTGCCTCCCACGACGAATAGCGAACCGGTCCAGCAAACAGCGCTCAACCCGAACAGACTATTCTCCTCCAATCTTAAGGTCCAGTTCTCGGCATCGGAACTCGAGTATATGCGAGATCGCGTTTCACCTCCACGCCACACACCCACGGCGACGTAAGTGTCTCCGCTCCAAGCGACCGATCTCAACGCGTCCCATCCATTTACGTCCGTTTCAAACGCGGTCCAGAATACCCCGTCGGGGCTTGTGGCGATCGAAGGGTCGTCGCCGGCCGCGACATACTTCCCGTCGGCGTAGATGATCGAGGGTTTCTGGCGAGAAGAAGACCAGCCGCGCGACACCCATGTCTCGCCATCCTCGCTGACTGTGACGCCCCCCCGCCTACCGACTGCCACGAATCGCTCGCCAGTCCAGACGACGTCGAACAAATCTACGTCAGTGCCGGACGCGCGTTCTGTCGGATTGCCCTCGTTCGGCCCGGACAATACGATACCGCTTTCGCCGACAATAACCGTTGTCGTCTCGTTTGCCACAACGCTGAAAAGATCGTCGAAAGTCCCTGTAGTGGGAATGAACCACTGTCCGCCTTCTTCTCGAATCTTCAGTTCGCCGAATTCCCCGACGACTAGAATCGAATCCGGCGTGGACTTCACTCCAGCCAGGAATCCCCCGAATATGGTCGGAACAATCTCGGTTATCCAAGTTACCCCGTCTGCGCTTATCAGCAACTCGCCCGCTGGCGTTATCGCTGCGAATAGAGTCCCATTCCAATGGATCATTTCGATGCGACTGCTTGTCGGACTTTCGAGCGCCGTCCAGTCCGTCAGATTCTGGCTCGAAAGCAGCGTGCCATTGTTGCCGGTAACGATAGCGCGTTGATTTCCCCAGGCGACGCCGATTAGTAGCTCGTCTGTCCCGGATTCCTGCACAGTCCAATTCGCGAGATCAGGACTCGTCAAAATAATACCTCCGTTGCCGACCGCCACGTAATGCGTGCCCGTCCAGACAACGGAATTAAGATTGTTCTGGATATTGGTTGAGCTCCTTTCCCAAAGAGCCCCGTCGCTGCTGGAGAGAATCGTCCCAAACGCCCCCGAGGCGACCAGCCTGCTGCCGGTCCAAATGACGGAGAAAAGCGTTTGATCGAAATCGGCTCCGGCCCGAAACCAGTCTTCGCCATCAGTGCTGAGCATTATCAGATCGTTCAACCCGACCGTGACGAGCGTATCGCCTATCAAAGCGAGAGCATGGTGTTCAACGAATCCGGAAGACGTGTTCTCGGTTTGGTGGAGATCCCAATTGACTCCATCCACACTCGTCGCCGCCGTGCCATTTCCGCCGACAGCGACGAATTTCTCGCCCATCCAAACGACCCCGCTAAACCATCGCGTCGTGGCGATGAACTGCTTTGTCCAGGTCGCGGCGTCGGAACTCGTGTAGATGCCACCCGGACCGTCGATGGAAACGAATATCGAGCCGTTCCAGGCAGTGTCCGCCGCACTCACTTCGCCGACCAGCGTGACCGTCGACCATTCGACTCCGTCAGAGCTCACGACCACCACGTTTTCTCCGACGACTACTACCTGCGTCCCCGTCCAGACAGCCGACTTATACCACGCATTCTGATCTCCCGTCTCGCGTTTCGACCAAGTCACTCCGTCTTCGCTCGTGAGAATCGTGCCGTAATTACCGAACGCAACGAATCGCGTCCCCGTCCAAATAATCCCAAACAGACGGTGATTCGAGAACGTCTCGAAATCCGGAGTTCGATCAACCCAATTCAGTCCATCGACGCTAGTAAAAATGGCGTTGTCCTGCCCTACAGCGACGAACAGGTCGTTCCCCCAGACGATGCCATTCAGATTTTGATCGGTTATTCGAGGGCGATAGTCCAAGAAGGACAAGTCCTCGCTCGTGGCAAGACTGCCCGCCGCCCCAACCGCTACCGCGAGATCGTCCGAGGCCGCCATGCCGTTAAACGTCGCTCGCTTTCCGCTGATCAGCTCCCATTCGAACGAACCGACGGAATTCCCCCCCGAACGCGAGCGAGTACAGCCACAGCGACACCATGAATATTGCGCAGCGGGACAAAATCGGGGAAGAGTTGAGACCAGTTGGACGGGGCATAGAAAATCGAGTTGTCTCAGACAATCAGCGTCCAGAAAAAACCATTGCGACAGTCGCATCAAGTAGATACCCGAAAAACTGTCCAACAATAGGTCTAGAAACAAACAGACCTCGGGATAGCTCCTATATATACAAAATGAAACCCTTATATACTAACTCATTGGGTGGACAGCTTACGTGTCTGGCGTAGTCTAATTCTTAGGCAGCCCTACCATTTTCCAATCTAGAAGACGCCGGATCCTGGATACAGCTCAAATGAACGATAGCCAAAACCTTCAATTCAACGTTCCCACTGTACGCGCGTTTCGCTCCAGTTCGTCGCCCGCTTTTTCCATGAGAGTTTTGAGCTGCTTGACGATGCCAGCGTGCTGGGCGGCTATGTTGATGGCTTCGTTAACGTCGTTCCGCACATTATAGAGAGCCGTGCCTTCCTTTTTCGTGATTAGCAATTTCATATTGCCTCTACGTACTCCTTCCAGCACTCCGCCGCTATTATAATAAATCATGATTTTCCGGGGAGATTCTTTGGGATGCCCTTCGGTTATGATCGAGCAACATCCAGCCCGTCGATCATATTGCCCGAGCTGGGCTTGGCTCCGGCCATGGCTGCGAACGTTGGTAAAAGATCGATCGTGGATGAGTGTGTAGTCTTCCACACCGGATTCCCGGTGTAGCTACGACGCAAGGCGGCGTGGTTTTCAGACGATTTCAGTCAAGTTAGCGTCAATGATCGCGGAACAGCTAACAGGACGAACCGCGATCAGCGATCGCGGCTACAGGATGGGTTGCGCGACAACCCCGTAGGCCCAGATCCCCACATTTCCCAAAAAACTGCTTGCCAAGAGGTCGGGGCTACCCTTTTTTCCTCCGTTCTCAACCAATTTTCGACATGGCAAGAATTTGCGCAATTACAGGCAAGCGTCCGACAACCGGTAGCATCATCCACCGCAAGGGACAGAGCAAAAAGAGCGGCGGCATCGGCACGCACGTGACCAAAACCACCAAGCGCAAGTTCCGCCCGAACCTGCAACGCATCAAGGTACGTCTCCCCTCCGGCCAGGTTAAACGCCTCTGGGTCAGCGTGAAAGCCATCAAAGCCGGCCTCGTCGAAAAGGCCTAAGTCGAGCTTTCCAGCTAATCAATTTTTCGCGAAGAAGCCGCATTCCTCCACGGAATGCGGCTTCTTCTATTTTTACCGGAGACTGAACGATGCAATCGTCCAGCTACGATACGCGATTTCTCAAGTAGCGGGACGACTGCCTCGTTCCGAATCTAAATCCACGCCGCAATCGCGAAGTAGCTACACCGGGACTCCGGTGTGGATAATGCAGGATTCACTCGAAAATCGCCTGCAAGCAGGCTCCTACACTTAGAGAGCGAATTCGAGCTCCCCTCAAATCTGGAAATCCACGTTCCCTGAGGGCTCGTGGAGGCCGCATTCGCGTTGAGCGCCGCCAAACCGGGTTTCCTCCTCCGTCATCCCGGCCTCGAGCTTGGAGGTGCTATGCCAGTCTCCCACCGACACGTAGCCCATTTCCCAGAGCGGGTGATAAGAAAGCCCGTTCGTCTGCATGTACTCATGCATCGTCCGATTGTCCCAATCGAGAATCGGGTAAATCTTGGTCATCTGATTCTGGCCTTCTACGATCGAACGACTCGCGCGCGACTGCCCCTGGCTCCTGCGAAGCCCCGCCAACCAAGCCTTAGCCCCAAGCTCGCGGAGCGCCCGATCCATCGGCTCGACCTTGTTCATCAAATTGTACTGCTTGAGCCCGTCCGCCTCCTGCTCCCAAAGACGCCCATGCAAAGCCTCCTGCTCGGCAGCCGAAATAGGAGCGTGATACTTCTTCAAATTCAAATCGAGTTTCTCGGTCAGCTCCGCTGCGAACCGATAGGTCTCCGGAAAAAGGTAGCCCGTGTCGATGAAGACCACCGGAATATCCGGAACCACGGAAGTCACCAAATGCAGCATCACCGCCGAATGCGTCCCGAAACTCGTCGTCATCACCAGATCGTCTCCAAACAAGTCCGCCGCCCATGCGACGCGCTCTTGGGGAGTCGCCAACTCCAGGTCCAATTTCGATACCGATTCTTCCACTAAATTCGCTGTCATTTTCTTAATCTCCAGTAAATCGATCAAGTTACCGGTCTTTACTATTTAGAGTAACGACTCTGTCAAGCCGATGATTGAGCGAAAATGCGAAAGAAATGAGCTGGAAACACCCAAATCTCACAAAGCGAGACGGCCTAAGCTTAAGGCTTAAGCTCTTACCGACCAATCATTCCATCGCTCTGGAAGCGCGAGAAACTAGAACCCAAAAAGCCGAGGCTTGATGCCTCGGCTCAACAAGAGAGAGTCGTTGATTTGGTTATTACAATCTCAATTCGAACAGTTCCCGTGAACACGCCTTCGGCGGCGTTCGCTGGCGCCAACTCGGGCGCATAAGGTCGTTCAACGGCAATCTGGAAACTCGAACTGAGAAATTTCTAGGACAACACTGCATGGCGTATCCTACCTACTATATCGGTTGCGCGATGAGTAAATTTAGCCACCCGCGGAAAAACCGAAAACATTCGCTCCTAGCTCAACGACATGGGGTCGGCGTCCAAGACCTGGATCACGTCCGAGGGCCATCCGATCTCACTGGCGATGGCTTCCAGATCAGCCATCAACGCGGTCACATTCATCGAGAAATACCAAATCTGGAAACGATAATGGTCCTTCATCTTCTCGATCGCGCACGGCGCCGGCCCCCTCAGTTCCACGCGGTTCCCCACCCTCTCGCCAACTCGCTTGGCGAACTGCTCCGCAAAGAATGAGACCTTGTCCGGATTCGGACCGCGAAACACTTGCCGCACGAGATGCCGGTACGGCGGATACTGGAAACGCTCCCGCGACTCCGCCTCGACCTCGAGAAAATGGTCCACGTCGCCCTGCCGCGCGAACTGAATCGGATCCGCGTGCGGAGTAAACGTCTGCACGACAACCTCGCCCGCTAAGTCCCCTCGGCCCGCCCGCCCGGATACTTGAAGGAGCAACTGAAACGTCCGTTCGTTCGCCCGAAAATCCGGGATGTGCAGAGACAAGTCCGCATCCACGATTCCCACCAAGGTGACGTTCGGAAAATCCAGACCCTTCGCGATCATTTGAGTCCCGACCAGCACGTCGATCTTGCCCGATCGGAAATCGCCCAGGATTTCGCGAAACAAATGCTTGCGACTCATCGTGTCCGCATCGATGCGAACCACTTTCGCCTTTGGCATCACTCTCGTAACCGCATCTTCGATACGCTGCGTTCCCATTCCCTTCCAACGAATTTTCGGACTCTTGCAACTCGGACAGCGCATCGGCGCGTTCGCTTCATCCCCACAAAGATGGCATTTCAGCGTCTCGTCGGTGCGATGATAAGTCATCGGCACGCTGCAATGGTCGCATACTTCCACGTGCCCACAATCCTGGCACAACATGCTCGAAGAGAACCCCCGTCGATTTATGAATAGGATGCTCTGCTCCTTTCGCTCGAAACGATCGCGCAGCTTCTCCACGAGCAAGGTCGAAAGCTGAATCGACTTGCGCGTTCGCGCGATCTCCTGACGCATGTCGACGACAAACATCATCGGCAGCGATCGATCGTCCACGCGCTGAGTCAACCGATCAATCGCGTACTTGCCGCGCTTGACATTTCGATACGACTCGAGCGAAGGCGTCGCAGAACCGAGCACGCAAACCACTCCTTCCAGAAACGCCCGGTAGACCGCCACATCGCGACCGTGATAGCGCGGAGTCTCGTCCTGCTTGTACGCGGGCTCGTGTTCTTCATCGACCACGATCAAACCGAGATTCGCAATCGGCGCGAACACCGCCGATCGCGCCCCCACGACTACTTTGGCTTTCCCCGACGCCAATGCCATCCACCCGTCCAAGCGCTCGCCATCGGATAAGTGGCTGTGCCAAACGACTGTCTGAATATCCGAATACCGCGCGAGCCGAGAACGGATTCGGCCCACTGTCTGCGGAGTCAACGCGACTTCCGGAACGAGAAACAGCACGCCTTGCCCCTTGTCCAAAGCCGCCCGCATCGCGCTGAGATAGACTTCCGTCTTCCCGGAACCCGTCACGCCTTGAACCAGATGCGTCGCGAAGCCGCCCTTCGCCATGCTCGCCCTCAAACTCTCCGCCACCTCGCTTTGCTCGTCGTTGAGCACGATCTCGTTCTCGTCCGCGAACTCCACTTTCCCGATGTCGTCCTCGTAAGCGACTCGCTCCGCGACCCGCGACTCCTCACGGATGAAGCCCTTCTTCAGCAAACCGTTATAGGTCGCCGCGGAGGCGTTCAGCCGAGCCAGGATCAAGCTCTTCTTCTGAGGCTTAAACTGCTGGCTGACGAAATCGTACAACGCGCGCTGCTTCGGAGCGCGTCGCTCCAACGCGGCCAAATCTTCCGGGCTTGGAGCCTCACCTGCCGAAACGTATTTATCGCGTTTGGGCGACATCCCCTGCCGAATGGGAGCGGGTATCATGGTTTCCAATACCGATTCGCGCTTCGCTCCGTAGTAAGTGCGAATCCATTCCGCGAGCTTCAGAAGCGGCTTGGTCATGATCGCCTGGTCGTAGCAAACCTGGGAGACCATCTTCAGTTTCGAGAGCTCGACATCCGCCGTCGCGCCTGTTTCCACGACAATTCCAAGCGTGAATCTTCGACCGACCGGCACACGGACGAGGCTGCCTTCGAAAACCCCTTTCGCCATGCTCGAAGCGATCTTATAGTGGAGCGTTTTATCGAAGCCCGCCAGCGGCCAAACCGCTACAATCTCGTCATTCAAATCCATGGATCGATGTTCGGGCGATAGTGAATC
>JAJFLS010000538.1 GCA_021772595.1 Opitutales bacterium | reverse complement strand
ATACCCGGCGGGCGATCGCCAATGCTAGTGAAACGCGAGCATCTTCAGACAATGAAACGCGGAGCAGTTATTGTGGACGTGGCGATCGACCAGGGTGGTTCTACGGAAACCTCTCGCCCCACGAGCCATCACGATCCCATTTACGAAGTCGACGGCATCATCCACTACTGCGTCACGAACATGCCCGGTGCCATGCCAATGACTTCGACGATCGCGCTCACCAACGCCACGCTCCCCTATATTCAGCAAATCGCCAACAACGGATGGGCCCAAGCCGCGAAAAGAGATCCGTCAACGGCCAAGGGAATCAACATCGCCCGTGGACTAGTAACGCATCGCAAAATAGCCCAAAGCTTCGACCTCCGCTACCGCGACTGGCGCGTTCTCCTCTAGCGCAAGCTCTTGCCTGTAGGAGCCTGCTTGCAGGCGATTGTTTTCATTGCCATCGGCCATGGAATTGATCGCCCGCAAGCTTGCATTATCCACGCCGGAGTCCCGGCCTAGCTACGTCGCGAATGCGGCGTGGAATCTATCATAGCCCGAAGGGCGACGAAGGAGGAGAGCGGACATAAAAGCTATTACGTCCTATAGATTTCAGCGCCCCCCACTCGCGCATGATATTTCAGGCATTCAATAGCCCCTTCTGCTCGTACCTATTTCAGATATGCGTGGATGGACCAGACACGGCATCAATCAGCTTGCAGGCCGAATTATCCTTTCTGTCTCTGCGGTCCTCGCTGCGTCTCAATCGTCCGTTGACGCCGCCAAGCTAAATGGATTCGAGATCTCGGATCTTTCGATTGATCCGAAAGCGGTCAAGCGAGGTGGCCCGCCCAGAGACGGGATCCAGGCTCTGAATTACCCCAAATTTATAGCGGCCAACGATGCCCAAAACTTGAGAGACGATGATCGCGTCCTCGGCGTGGCTCTAAACGGAATGGCTAAAGCCTATCCGATTAGAATCCTGGACCAGCACGAGATCGTAAACGACATCTTTCCCGATCAGCCTGTTGTCGTCACCTATTGCCCGCTCTGCGGAAGCGGTATAAGCTTCGATGCGATGATCGATGGACGGCGAACTTTCGGCGTATCCGGATTGCTGTACAATAGCGATGTGCTCCTATTCGATCGTCAATCGGAGTCTCTTTGGTCTCAGATTTTGGGTACCGCGGTTTCGGGCCCATTGAAGGGTCGAGAGCTGTCCAGCATCCCTACTCTCAATACGACTTGGGGAAAATGGAAGGCGATGCATCCCAATACGCTGGCGCTTTCGGAAAAAACAGGCCACAACGCCGACTACCGAAGAGAAGTTTACGGCGATTACCATAGGCAAAGCGGCCTTTATTTTTCGGTGGAAAACCGAAGCAATCTATACCACAACAAGGCGCGCGTGATAGGCTTGGAGATCGATGGAGTCGCGAAAGCCTATCCATTTGTCGAACTCGCATTCGAGGGAACGCCGATCCAAGATCGAGTCAATGGTGTGGAGGTCACGGTTAAATACGATCCCGTTCACGAAACCGCTCAAGCGTTCGACGTCAATGGAGCGGAAATCTCGGTCACTTCATTGTATTGGTTCGCCTGGTACACATTCCATCCGGACACTCTAGTCTACACGTCGGACAAGACGCTACCCTCTCATCGGAAACGATGGAAAGTGAAAGTCCCTAAGTGATTGCTATTCTGTAGGGGGCGTCGCTTGCGACGACCGCAGAAGTAGCTTGGAGACTATTCAAAAAGTGGAAATACATTCGGGGCGGCGCCCGAACGCTACCTATTTGAAGGGAATCTCAAAGTAGTGAACGGGCGCCGCCCCGTTCCAACGATTCGCCGAACTGATTTACTCAACAGTCTCTAATTCTACTTTGTTGGTTATCGATACAGCTCTCGCCCTACTTTTTCTCATTTAACAAATGATTGCCTGCGACCTACTCCGACGATGAAACGAGCGTCTCGGGCGACGAGGTAACATTCGTCAACTCCACCACGCCCTTCCCTACGGCCCTATTCCGTTTATGCTCGTTCTTATCTGTGAACGCTCTTTGATTACAACCGTCGAAATCGAAAACGAATCCCTCACAACAAAACGCTCTCACGATTCATGAAACGCTTGATCCTTCTCCTCAGTTTATTGGCCGTTCCCTTTGCTTTGAGAGCTCAGACCTCTCACACGCCGCCCAACTTCATTCAGATCCTTACGGATGACCAAGGCTGGGGCGATCTGGCTTCCTTTGGGCATTTGCAGATCCAATCCCCGCACATTGACGGACTTGCCGAAGAAGGCATAAAGTTTACGCACTGCTATTCATCGGATGCCGTTTGCAGTCCATCGCGCTCGTCGATCTTGACGGGGCGGACGCCCTATCGCAATGGAGTCTACAACTGGATCCCCGCCAACAAGGAGTTTCACCTACCCGCTTCCGAGATCACCTTGCCGCAACTGCTGAGAGCCGAGGGCTACCAAACGGCCCATTTCGGAAAGTGGCATCTCAGCCATTACTCGGAAGTCGCCATTCCCGATGTCAAAGGCTCGTATCGAGATTTTGGGTTTGGAGGCGAGCATGCCGGTCAGCCGAGTATGCATGATTATGGATACGATTACTGGTTCGCGACCGGCAACGTAGCCCGACCCAATCACGAGAATCCGCTCAACTTCTTCCTCAACGGCGAAGCGATGGGCAAGATGGAGGGCTTTTCTGCCCAAATCGTGGCCGCTGAATTCGTCAAGTGGATGACGCAGCATCGCCAGGAAGGACAGCCCTTCTTCGTCACCGTTTGGTTTCACGAGCCCCATGGCCCTGTAAATAGCGACTCGGAATTCGTTAAACGCTACGAGGACTTGAAGGATCCGAGCTTGCAGCAATACCTCGCCAACATCACTCAAATCGACGAAGGCGTCGGAACGATGGTCGCCGCGCTCAAAGAAGCGGGAGTCTACGATGATACGCTGATCTGGTATACGAGCGACAATGGCCCAGAAGGCCCGCATGGCCTGGGCGATTTCAACAACTCGGACAGCCCATACGGGCCAAGCCGTTATCGCGGTAGTACGGGAGGTTTGCGTGGCCGCAAGCGCCACACGCACGAAGGCGGTATCCGCGTTCCGGGCATTGTTTCGTGGCCCAAGGGATTTCAGGAAGCTGGGATTCGTCCGGGGACGTTGTGCGCCGAGCCGATGATCGGTTCAGATGTATTCCCCACAATGCTCGAGATTGCGGGCGTGGAATTGCCGCATGAGGTCGTTTACGACAGCAGTTCGATTCTGCCCTTGCTCCAGGGAAAAACGTTTCAGAGAGAGCGTCCGCTTTACTGGCGAAACAATCACTATGAATTCAAAATCGCGCTACGTCACGGGGATTGGAAGATCCTCGGAACGCCAACCCATTCGAAATTCGAGTTGTACCATTTGATGATGGATCCCCGCGAGACCACCGATCTCTCCGCTCAAGCGCCCGAACGGTTCGAAGCGATGAAGCGCATGCTCATTGAGTACGACAACGAAGTCCTCGCGGAAGGCCCGAAATGGTGGACCCGAAAGAAGGACAAGAAATAGCGCCTACCCAAATTCGAACCTCTTTTCTGGCGGCTTGTCTCGGCGTAGCAGCGCGTAGACGGAAGCGGAAACCTATTTCCTGAAGGATGAAGGAACTAGCGAACATAGAGAGCGTTGACAAAAAACCTCGAAAAGATCGTTTCTATCAACACATCCGCTGAAATGACGGAAGCGTTCATGTCATCGGCCTCCGGCCTAGGAGACTTGTTTCCACAAGTCATTAAGATCCGGCGGCGCCGGAAAAAGGTTCCGACTTAGCAGTCCCTATGCGAACCATCTGCCATCTACTCCGACGATGAAACGAGCGTCTCGGGCGACGAGGTAACATTCGCCAACTCTACGATACGCGAGCCGGAGGATTGTACGTTCAAGCGCCCAGGAACTTCGTTTTCGATGAAGCTCGAATTGACGACGCGTGTCCCGCTCGACTGCGTTTCGTTAACCGAGGCCATAAAGATTCCACCGAGGTTTCTTTCGAACAAGCAATCTTTGAATTCGGAATCATGGACTCCCAAATTATCCAAATCGTGGGCGAGAAAAACCGCCCAATCCGCCGAGTCTCTTACCTGGCAATTCTCGAAGCGCAAACCAATCGAATTGCGAGCGAACACACCCACGTTTCCATTGGATTCGATCTTGCACCGATTGAAAGACGAATCCACGAGGCGATTATCCAGGCTTATTCCCGCGAAGTTATTGTGACGCATTTCGCAGTCTGTCGTCGAAACGCGAATACTGTCATAGTATGCAACCCCGTCGAAAAAGTTTTTTTCGAAAACAGAATTACGCACTTCGACATCGGATGACTTCCAACTGATAACGAGTCCTCCGGAACGGTTGTTTCGGATTTTGACCCCATCCACTATCAGGTTCCGGACACCTCTAACATCGATTCCATTATTCCGAATCCAAGGCTTGTCGGCGGAAAGTTCCGAATCCTGATTATCCTTGTTGCCATCGATTTCAATTCCGTAAATTCGGATACTCTCGATTACATCAGACGTATCCACCCATTCCTTTTGGGTGCCGATCGCGACGACTGGCTGATTTACTCCTGCCGCGAGAACGAATTTGGCCCCGGGCTCTCCGATTAGCGATACATTCGATCGATCAATGCGAAACGAAGAATCGAGCTCGTACACGCCTTTTGCGATTTTCACTAAGAGCGGCTTGGAGCTACTCGCCCCACCCGCTTCGATGTGTTCCTGCGCCAGCGCGAGTTCCGAAAGGTTCGACACTTCTATAGTAGACGGGGAAAACTCATTCTCTGAAGGAATCGCTAAAGCGACAGCAACTAATACGAGAGACGGAGCGTAATCGAAAATTGGATGCATGCACTTGTTTTTTGAAGATTTCCAGAGATGGCTTCTCTCCAGATGCAGCGCTGAGGCTAAATCACAATAAATGTCTAACAGCAGCGACTCCTTGAAGAAACTCGAATTGAGCGGAGAGTTTAGCAGACAATCTGGTAAAAGGGTATCAGCAGAACCCTGATAGGTCCTTGGTCAAACCCGATAGAGACAGGTACCTATCGACTCGCAAAAAAGAAGCAGGTTTCCCCAATACCAGCATCGGGACCGGCGAACCTACGATCTAATTGATTTCAGTTGCCGATTGTACTCTTGAGGGCCGTAACCGTACGCCTTTTTGAAGCACTTGTAGAATTGCGAATAACTGCCAAATCCAGCATCATGAATCGCGTCGCTAATCGTCTTCCCTAGACCATTCCCATAGCCTTCCAAAAATCGGCTTAGACGGACGGAATTCCGGTAGTCCTTGATCGCGATGCCCATCTGCCTCTTGAACAGCCGACTCAGATAGGCCTCGCTCATCCCCGATTGTTGGGCTAATTCCGCAAGATTCAGCGCTGTTCGATTGTCGTTAATCAAATCGACTGCTTTTTGAATCGAAGGGTGCAAAATCGTTGATTCGCCGAACTGCTTTCCAGCGAGGTAGCACTTCCAACATCGAATTAGAAGATAGTGCAGTCCCGCGTTGAGCATATCGGGATCGCCATGCCAATAGCTCCAGCTAGCGTCCTGGCCGAATCCAAGGCATTGGTTCAGCGTATCCGCATCTGGATTGTCCTCCATCAAGCTTTGGCAAACCTGCTCAATCTGCTTGATCGCCTCGGGATCCATTCGACGAGAAAATATCCCGCTGGGATTCTTGCGGGTCAGAATGGCGTATTCCTTCTGGGAGCAAGTCCGCTTTACCAAATCCGATTTGAAAACGAGAACCATGCTTTGAAGATCGACAGTTTGCTGAATCAACTGGTGCTCCTGGCCCGGGAATAACCAAATGATGTCCCCCTTTGAAAAACTGTATTTCTTCCCGCAAATGATGTAGGAAAGCATTCCGCTTAACACGATATTTGCTTCGAGTTCTTCGTGGCGATGCGCCTTCATCATGGGCGGATTGCGTTCCGCCTCGTACAGATAGACCAATCCCTGATACACTTCGCCCAATTTCAAATCAACCAGCATCATGACAAGAAATAACAAGTTTACCTCATCAAGCAACAAGACTTTTCCGCCGTCAATCGCTACTCTAGAAATGGAACTATAAAATGAAGCTCGGAATCATTAATAGCGCGTTCAGTCAGGTTGGCCTCGATACAAAAGCGGGCTTGGAACACATCTCTCGAATCGGCTTCGACACGGTCGACATTTTCACCGAAGCGATCGGCATAAGCAAAGAAGAAGTATCCATCACAGCCGATACGGCCTCCCGCTTGGATTTGCCCATCGTCTCTCTTCCTGTCGTATCGGCGGGACTCATCGATTTCAACGACCCCGTACGAGCGTTTCACATTGACCGCTGCAAGCAGTTTATCGATCTAGCGAAGACTTGGCAGGCGAAGAACATCCTCCTAGTTCTGGGCGAATACATCTGGCAGCGCGAAGTCATTCCGCCAGAGGATCAATGGCGCTGGGCGATCGAGAGTTGCCGCGAGCTCGGCGACTACGCCGACAAGTCGGGCATCGACATCGCCCTCGAACTGGAGCCTTTCCGATTGAGCTTGCTCAACAACGTTTCCGAGATGGTCCGCTTTGTCGACGATTGCGACCATCCTCGTGTAAAAGCCAATATCGACGTGAGTCATCTTGTACTCGCCGACGTAGGTCCGGACGAAGTTTCACAACTCAAAGACAAGGCGATCCACGTGCACATAAGCGATTGCGATGGCAAGGTTCACGGCGACCTTCCGCCCGGTCGCGGCATCGTAAAATTCGCGCCTTATCTGCAAGCCATCAAGGAGCTGGAAATCGACGGCGTCGTATCTATCGAGTTAGAGTATTCGCCAGAGCCCGACAAGATCGTTGAATGGGTGGAGGAAGCCTATGAAAAAACCGCTGCATTGATGAACGGCGTAGGCCTTAGAACGTAACATTCTGATAATCTAATTAAACAACATAAAGGTAGGGCTGCTTATCCCTAAGCAGCCGCATCGTTCCAGAATAAAACGGCTGCTTAGGATAAGCAGCCCTACCATCAAAAATGAGCGAAGAAACAAAAAGCACTTACGGTATAAGCTCCGAAAAGACGGTGACCAAAACCGATGCACCGACGCTCGACTATTTACCGCCCAAACCCCGTTCGTACAACCCGCCGATTGGGCTGATCGGCACTGGAGGAATCTCAGAATCGCATTTGAGCAACTATCAAGCGATGGGGCTGAACATCGTCGCCATTTGCAATCGCACGCTTCCCAAAGCGGAGGTTCTGAGAGATCGCTTCTATCCGGAAGCGGCTGTTTGCAAGGACTACCGCGAGCTTCTCGGACGAGAGGACATCGAAGTGGTTGACGTAACGCCCCACCCGA
>JAJFLS010000537.1 GCA_021772595.1 Opitutales bacterium | reverse complement strand
GCGCGGAGCTTCTCGACCCGCGCCCGGATCGTCGCGCTGCGCTTCAAAGCGAAGCGGAGTACTTGGCTCGCTTGGAAGCCGAGCGTATCGAGAAATCAATGGTGAGCTCCCGCGAGATTCGCGATATCGCGCTGAGGCAGGCGAAGCGCGGCGATTTCAACCTGGCGTTGCGGACGATTGATTCGGCCATGGGGATGCTGGAGCCCAATCCATTGACGCAAACGCTAATCGACGAATTGAAGCGTAATCAGCGCGATATCTTGAGACAACAATCGACTTATGACGCGAAGCGCATCGCGGCCGCCGCGTCTGGCTCTAGATCATTGCCGATCGAGCAGATCAGCCCGGATTTCGTGAATCTCCAGGAAGAGATCGAAGCTCTGGCCCTGAGAGGGCGCAGCCAGTTTGTGGCAGGCGACATCGATGGAGCAGAAGCGACTTTCAAGCAGATCGAAACGCTCGATCCAAACAACGCGATGGCGAAGAGCTTTCTGGTTCGGATTTCCCAAGAGCGCCAATCGATGGCCTATTTGAACAAGCTTAAATCGCGTGAGCAGCTGCTCGAAGAAGTGTCGAGCGCGTGGCAACGTCCGGGGATCTACGAGGAGCGTCCCGACATTAATCCTACAGTGATGGGCCCGGCGCCGCTGCTCCAGAAGCTCAATCGAATCGTCATCTCGAATGTGAACTTCACGGAACAGCCGCTCAATCGAGTCGTGAATACGCTAAGCGCGATTTCCGAGGAGTTCGATAATACGGATACGGGTCCGCGCGGTGTGAACCTCGTTTTACTCGATCCGGATCGAACCAACCCGACCGTTAACATAACGTTGCGGAATCTGCCCCTGAAGCGCATCTTGGATTTCATCGTCGACTCCGTGGGCTTTCAGTACGAGATTCAGGAAGACGCGGTAGTTTTGCGTCCTGGCGGCGAGAACCGGAATCTGAATACGGAAGTATTTCCCGTTTCAAGATCTACAGTGATCCGTATGACTGGTATCACTAGCAGCTCGTCCGAAAGCGCGTTTAGCAACGATCCGTTTGCGTTGGATGAAGGAACGTCTTCGCCTGCGGGCGGCATGGCGGGAGACGCGTTTACGATCCAAAATTTTCTCCAGCAGGCTGGGGTGGATTTCAGAGGCTCGGAAGGGAGCACGATGGCGTACGACGGTTCGGCGATGATCGTTACTCAGACGACGCGCAACTTGGAGCGTATCCGAAATATCCTTAATCGCTACACGGATGTGAAGCAGGTTGAGATCGAGGCGAAGTTTCTGGAAGTTCAGCAAGGAACGCTTGAAGAGCTGGGCTTTGATTGGGTTTTGACGGGTAGCAATTACAACAACGGCAACGGTCCTGGGGAGCGTTATCAAAGCTCACTTCGTAGTCTTTCCGATACGAGCTCGCCCTCGAATGTGTCGAGCGCGATTTTGATCGATGGCTCTGAGGTCGAGCGAATTACTCCGCCGGATATTCCGGGAGGCGTTCCATTAGGCGTGGGAAGCTCACCATTGACGAAGGTGTTTGGCGAGATCGGTTCGGTGGACCTGGAAGTGGTCGTGCGGGCGTTGTCCCAAACCTCGGGTTCAGACCTGTTGAGCGCGCCTAAAGTGACTGTGCTTTCGGGCAATCAGGCCGCAATAAACGTGAGCCAGGAATTCCGCTATCCGACCCGCTACACGGATACGGAGAGCAACGTGGGCAATACCAGCGGCAGTTTGGACAGCGGCGCGGCGGGGGTTACGATCACGCCGGGTACGCCTGAGGATTTCGAAGTTAGAAATATCGGTGTTGAACTTGCGGTGACGCCGATCGTGGAAGAGGACGACTATAGCATTACATTGGAGTTGAATCCTAAGGTGACTGAATTCGAGGGTTTTGTTGAATACGGCGGCCCAAGCGTGGCCTTGACGGCGAATCGAACGGTTAAGGTTCCGTCGGGTTTCTATCAGCCAATCTTCGCCGTGCGCGAGGTTTCGACGAAAGTGACCATCTGGGATGGCGCGACAGTCGTGATGGGCGGCTTGACTCGCGAAGACGTGGTGAGCGTAAACGACAAGGTGCCCTTTTTCGGGGACATTCCTTTCTTCGGCAGGTTTTTCCGGTCGGAAGGCGAAAGCTCGTCGAAACGCAATTTGCTGATTTTCGTGACCGCGAATCTGGTCAGCCCTGGCGGTTCGCCGAAGCGCCAATCGCTTCGAGGCGTGCAGCCCGGCGCGTTGTTCCAGAATCCGACTATAGTGACGCCCGGCGGAAGCGAATCGCGAAGCCAGTAGGTATCGCGGCGGGTTTGTCGGAATTTGAGATTTGATATTCCTCGCGGTTGCGCGCGAGGATGTCGCATGTCCAAATACCTGCTTGTCGATGGGTTCAATATGGCGTTTCGCGCCTTCTATGCGGTTCACGAACTCACGCGTTCGGACGGTTTCCCAACCAATGCTCTGTACGGCTGGGTTCGCTCCATGTGGAAATTGGTCGATGACCAGAAGCCTGACGAGACGATCGTATTTTTCGACTTGGGCGGGGCTCAGGCGAAATTGGAGTTGCTTCCTGAATACAAAGCCAATCGTGGAGAGACTCCCGAGGATTTCGAAAAGCAAGTGCCGATTATCAAAGATCTGACGCGCGCGATGGGCTATGGAATTTACGAGAAGCATGGAGTCGAATCGGACGATCTTCTCGCGGCCTACGCGAATCGCATCTGCTCCCAGGATTCGAACGCATACGTTATGATCGTCAGCGCGGATAAGGACTTTGCCCAATCGGTCAACGAGCGTATCCATATGCTACTGCCGCCACCAACCGCCAATCCAAGGTTGGGTTGGCGTCTTCTCGATCCAGAAGGAGTCGAGCAGAAGTTTGGCGTCAAAACTACGCAGATCGCGGACTACCTGTCATTGATTGGGGATACGTCCGATAATCTTCCCGGGATTCCAGGCGTCGGTCCAAAGACGGCTTCGAAGTGGTTGAATGAATACGAAGACATCGAGGGGATTTCCGAGAATTCGGGAAACCTTAAGCCGGTCCGTTTTCAGGAAATCGTGCCGACCATGAGAGACCGATTGGCTGTCAATCGAAAGGTCATCACCTTTGATCCTGATTGCGGCCCGGAATCGATCCCGTCAGGTTCGGTGGATCCCGACGGCCTCTTCAAGATTCTCGGAGAAATGGAGATGAAAACCCACCTCGAAGAGGCGAAGAAACGCTATTCGCAAGGTGAGCTGGCGTTTTAGATGGATGTGGGTGTTTAGGAAAACTTGATGAATAGGGCGCGGGTTAAGTCGGCTTGGTTTTGCTGGATTTTCGAGAAATTTGAATTTTGCGAATCGCCCTCGATCTTGGCTGGACTTGGATTAGAGGTTGGGCGTGAATGGGCGTTTCTATGAAACTCACCAGTTTGCTGAAAGACCCCTTCTATGCGAACATCATGTACGTGGTCGAATCGACGATTCACAAAATCGATCTCGCGGCGCAGGAAGAAGGGATTCGACTTACCGATTCCAACGTCAAATCAGCCCTTCGGAAAGCGTTGGGGATCGTGAAGGGGAAAAAGCCGACGCTTCCAAATACTAGTGAAAAGGACGAACTCCTGAAGGAGCTCGTGCTGAATCTCGTGAAAGTCGGCGCCGAAATTGAAATGGAATATGAGAATGAGTACGGAAGCGTCTCGGTGAAATCGCTCAGCAAGAATGATTGGGCGCTTGTCTTGCGGGGGGTTGAGGAATCCTTGAAAACGCGAAGGGAAATGCACGGCCATTCAAGGGGGTATCTTGATTTTCTGGCGGAATTCGTTCGGGATGCCCAATCGGAGCGATCCCGGATCTAACGTGGCGAAGAGGCTGGAAGAACGTATGAGGATTCCGCTGCCCGCCGCTGGAGGCGAAAACGCGGTTTGGGTGCCCGTGGCGGATTAATGGATCGATGGAGACGCGAAATCTGAATCGGGTTGTGTACATTTTGGAGGCCACGGGAGGCAGACTCGGCTGTTTCGCGCGCGTGACCAAGCTTATGAAATGGGAGTCCTTTAGCGAGATGGACTTTTCGGACTTGCGCCGGTTGTTTCAGCCTAAGTTGGAATCCTATATTCGCCCAATTGATCGATCCATCATCATGGGCT
>JAJFLS010000536.1 GCA_021772595.1 Opitutales bacterium | reverse complement strand
GACGTCGGCGGAGTCAGCGAGACCTTCGTTCCCGACGAATCCGGATACCTCATCGACCACCGCAACGAAGACCGATTCGTGGAAAAACTCCAGATTCTCATTCAATCTCCCGACCTAAGACTGCAAATGTCCAAGGCCGCGCGAGATCATGCCCGCAACAACTTCACACCAAAGGCCCAACTACAGGCTTACATCAATTTACTGCAAAACCTTTGAAAATTTTGCCCACGGATCACACAGATCTACACGGATCGAATTCTAAGATAGAGATGGATAGATTCTTAGAATTATTCATCCGTGATAATCCGTGTCATCCGTGGGCCTAAAAATCTCCCACATGCCCGAGACCCTTTCCGATCTGAAGACCATTCGCCTGCGCGGCGTCCGCCAAAACAACCTCAAGAATATCGACGTCGACATCCCTCTGGGCAAATACATCGCCGTCACCGGGTTAAGCGGAGCGGGCAAATCCTCCCTCGTTTTCGAGACGCTCCACGCCGAAGGCCAGCGGCGATACGTCGAAACCTTCAGTGCCTACACGCGCCAGTTTCTCGATCTTCTCGAAAAGCCCGATCTCGACTCCGCGGAAAATGTCCGTCCCTCCATCGCCATCGAGCAGAAGAACACCATCAAAACCTCCCGCTCGACCGTCGGCACGATGACCGAACTCACCGACTTCTTTAAAGTCTGGTTCAGCCACGTCTCCACGCTCTACGATCCCGCAACCGGAAAACCAATACACGACGACAACCCCAAAACCATCTGGGAAAAGTCCCTTCACCGCTGGCCGGGGCAAACCATCATCGTCGCCTTCGAAATCAAGCGGCCCGAAAAGCTCGATTGGAAAGGCATCTTCAAGAACGTCAAAGCCCAAGGCTACTCACGCTTCATCGACGCCAAAGGAACCCCCCAGCGCGTCGATGACGAAAAAGCGATCGCCGCGATTCCCAAGAAATCGGATACCGCCGTCCGCATCGTCCAGGATCGCGTTAAATTACAAACTAGAAACCGCAACCGATTCCTCGAAGCCGCCGAAACCGCACTCGAATTCGGGCAGGGCCAAATCGCGATTCTCGAAAAAGACGGCACGCTTCTCGATCGCTTTTCCTCCGGACTCCACTCGACCACAACCGGACAGAAATTCCGCCCCGCGATCCCCGCCCTTTTTTCCTTCAATTCCCCCATCGGCGCCTGCCCCGAATGTCGCGGCTTCGGACGCATCATCGAGATCGACTACCGTCTCGCGATTCCGGATACCAACCTATCCATCAGCGAAGGCCTCATCAAGCCATTCGAAGGACAAATCTACGGCGAATCCAAAAACGATCTTACGCGAGCGTGCAGGCGTCTGAAGATATCGACGAAAACGCCTTTCAACCAGCTGCCTCAAGCGCAGCAAGACATCGTAATAAACGGCGAAAAGTCGTACCAGACGAAGAACTCCGACGAAGACTCGAACGGCAAAGCATGGTACGGAGTCAAAGGCTTCTTCAACTGGCTCGAAAAAAAAACCTACAAGATGCACGTCCGCATCTTCCTCTCCCGCTACCGCGCCTACATCAAATGCCCCCATTGCGACGGCACTCGCCTCCAGCCAGATGCCCTCTGCTGGAGCTGGAACGGCTACCGCCTCCCCGACCTCTACGAGCTTCCCGTGTCGGAGCTCTGCGAGCTCATTTCAAATTTCAAATTTGATATTTCCGATTCGCCAAATCGCCAGGCCGACATCGCCATCGACTCCATTCTTTCGCGGCTCCGCTACCTGAACCATGTTGGCCTCGGCTATCTAACGCTCAATCGTCCCGCGCGAACGCTGAGCGGCGGCGAGGTCGAGCGCGTTACCCTCACCTCCTGCCTCGGTACCTCGCTCGTGGATACGCTTTTCGTTTTGGACGAACCCTCCGTCGGCCTCCACGCGCGCGACATCGATCGACTCATCCAAATCGTCCGCACGCTCACCGACGCCGGAAACACCGTCGTCGTCGTCGAGCACGACGACTCAATGATTCTCGCCGCCGACCACATTCTCGAAATCGGCCCCGAGCCTGGCGCCAATGGCGGCCGCGTCGTTTTCGAAGGAACTCCCACCCAGCTCCTCGCCAGCTCCGAAAGCATTACCGGCAGCTATTTCTCAGGAGAACGAAGCATCGAACTTCCAGGCCAAACTCGTCCGATCAACCTTGCCAAGCGCGGAAAATCCAATCCGCGCATCCGCATCAAAGGCGCGACCAAACACAATATCCAAAAATTGGATGTGAGTATTCCGATCGCTCGATTCGTCTGCCTCAGCGGCGTCTCGGGTTCCGGCAAGAGCACGCTGCTCAACAACGTTCTTCATCAAACCCTTCTCACTCAGCAGGGAAAACTCGCCACCGATCCAGCGGCTGTAAAGCAGTTGAAAAGCGATACCGACTTCGACGAAATCGTCATGGTCGACCAAGCCCCGATCAGTCGCACTCCCCGATCGAATCCCGCCGTATTCGTAAACGCTTGGGACGAAATCCGGAAGATCTTCGGCAAACTTCCGGACTCCGAGGCGGAAGGCTATACCGCATCCAGCTTTTCCTTCAACGCGGGCGACGGCCGCTGCGAATCGTGCAAAGGTCTTGGATACGAAAAAGTCGAGATGCAGTTTCTCAGCGACGTCTACGTCCCCTGCCCTCATTGCAACGCGAAACGCTTCAAGAGCGGACTCCTCGAAATCAAGTTCCAGAACCATTCCATATCCGACATTCTCGAGCTCACCATCGCGCAAGCCCTTCAACTCTTTCAAGAGTACCCAAAAATTTACGACAAGCTAGCCGCCCTCGATCGAGTCGGCCTGGGCTACCTCAAAATGGGCCAGCCACTCAACACCCTCTCCGGCGGCGAGTCCCAACGCCTGAAACTCGTCAAATATCTCTCCACCAATACCAAAGACAACCTCACTTCCCGCAATCCCAAGCAGAAGTTTTCACCATTCACTCTTCACCATTCACTAATCTTATTAGATGAGCCAACCACCGGGCTCCACAAGCACGACGTCAAACGCCTCCTCTCCGTCCTGCAAAACATCGTCGACCAAGGACACAGTCTCATCGTCATCGAGCACAATCTCGATGTTCTCAAAAGCGCCGACTGGATTATCGAGCTCGGCCCCGAAGCAGGAGCCGATGGTGGCAAACTCGTTTTCCAAGGCACCCCGCGCGACTGCGCCGATCAGAAGTCCACCGAAACCGGAAAGTATCTGAATGCAGAATTAAGAACGAAGAATGAAGAAGTAGCAGCGGAACCAAAATCCTCATACGGCCAACCATCTTCAACTACTTCTTCATTCTTCAATCTGCATTCTTCACTCATCGTAACCGGCGCCCGCGAGCACAACCTGAAGAACATCAACGTATCCATTCCACACTACCAGCTTTCGGTCGTCACTGGCGTTTCTGGCTCCGGTAAATCCACCCTCGCTTTCGACATCATTTTCGGCGAAGGCCAACGTCGATTCATGGAATCCATGTCGCCCTACGCCCGCCAATTCGTAGAGCAGCTCCCTCGTCCAAACCTCGACCAGCTTTCGGGCATTCAGCCGACCGTGGCCATCGAGCAGCGCGTCACTCGCGGAAGCCGCAAATCCACCGTCGCCACAATCACCGAAGTCGCCCAGTACCTTCGCCTGCTCTATTCGCGACTTGGCGTTCCCCACAATCCGGATACCGATAGCCCGCTGCTTTCTCAAACCGAAGAGCAACTCCTCAAACGCGTGCGCGACTTGCTTCGCAGCGCCTCGATTCGTAAAACGAAACAACTCCTCCTCTGTGCCCCTCTCGTTCGCAATCGAAAAGGCCATCATCAGCCCATAGCGAATTGGATCGCCGACCACGGCTACGAAATGATGCGCGTGGACGGAGAAATCATTTTCACTGAAGACTTCGAAAAGCTCGACCGCTACAAGGAGCACAATATCGAAATCGTGGTCTCCGACCTCAAGCCTCTCGCCCGCTCGCCTAGCCAAATCGCAGAGGCGCTCAAAGAAGCTCTCAAACGCGGTAGAGGAACCGCACTCCTGCTTGACGATCAAGAGCGCATCGTCACCTGGCTCTCCACCCACCGCATGGACGCCGCCACAGGCGAGGCCTTGCCGGAACTCGACCCAAAGGATTTCTCTTTCAACTCCCACAAAGGCTGGTGCCCCGCCTGTCGCGGCCACGGTCGCATTTATCCCTGGATGCGCGAGCGGCTCGAAGACGACGAATTGCTTGCCAAGTCGATCGGCGCCGATTCCGGCGAAGACGATGACTCCGACGAAGTCATCGTTTGCCCGGACTGCGACGGCGAGCGCCTCAACCGCACCAGCCGCCACGTCTATCTTTATCTAAAAGGAAACTCGAAAATCTCGCTTCCCGAGCTCATCGCTCTCGCCCCGCAAGAGCTCCTCAAAACGCTCGGAAAACTGAAACTCGACCAGCGCGGTCAGCTCATCGCTCGAGACATTGTCGACCAAATCCGGGAACGTCTCCAATTTATGGATAAGGTCGGCCTCGAATACCTTTCGCTCGACCGAGCCACGCAAACGCTTTCCGGAGGCGAAGCCCAACGCATCCGCCTCGCCGCTCAGCTCGGCTCCAACCTTGCCGGAGTCCTCTACGTGCTCGACGAGCCGAGCATCGGCCTCCACGCCCGCGATAGCGATCGACTCATTGAAACGCTCAAGCAACTCCGCGAGAAAGGAAACACTCTAATCGTAGTCGAGCACGACGACGCCATGATGGAACAGGCCGATTGCATCATCGATCTCGGTCCCGGCGCGGGAACACGCGGCGGAGAGCTCATCGCCGAAGGCAATCTGGCAGAACTCAAGCGTAACAAGAATTCACTCACAGGCGAGTATCTTAAAACCGGGATCAATCACCCTCTCAACGGCAGCTATAGACAAATCCAAATTCCGAAATCCGAAATCCGAAATCCGAAGACTTCTTGGATCGAATTGAAAGGCGTCACTTTCCGCAACCTGAAAAACCAGACGCTTAAACTGCCCCACCAGCGTTTGATCATGGTTTGCGGCGCTTCGGGAGCGGGCAAGTCTTCGCTTGTCCGAGATCTCCTCGGACACGCGGCAGCCTACTCCATCAAAGCGAAAAAGAAAACCGTCACCGGTAAAACCTACGCGAAGAACGGAAAGCCGATCGAAGGCGAAGAAGGCAACATTCTCTTCGAATCGCTCACCGGAGTACACTCGTTTCGCTCCGTCATCGAAGTCGACCAATCCCCTATCGGAAAAACACCGCGCTCAACGCCAGCCACCTATCTCGGCGTATTCGATATAATACGACAATTTTTCGCCAATCTGCCCGAATCGAAAATGCGCGGCTACAAGCCGGGACGCTTCTCATTCAACACGCCGCACGGCCGCTGCGCGACATGTTCCGGAGCCGGACGCGTTAAGCTGGAGATGAGTTTCATGCCCGACACTTACGTCGTTTGCGAAGACTGCGACGGTTCTCGCTACGGAACCGAACTCATCGATCTCCATTGGAAAGGAAAGAACATCGCCGACGTCCTAGCGATGACATTCGATGAGGCAGCGGAGTTTTTCAGCTTCCACTCCCAGCTCGGAGAAGTGATGCAGCTCATGGTCGAAACCGGCCTTGACTATCTCACGCTCGGCCAAAGCAGCCCGACCCTTTCCGGCGGCGAAGCCCAACGGATGAAACTCGTCACAGAACTCGCCAAAGGCCTCCAAAGCTACACAGAACGCAGCCGAGGCATTCAGCGAACCAATCTCTACATCCTCGAGGAGCCAACCATCGGACTTCATCTAAGCGACTGTGAAAAACTGATACAGCTCCTCCACAAGCTAGTAAATCAAGGACACACGGTCATCGTTATCGAGCACCATTTGGATATTCTAGCCGAAGCCGACTACATCGTGGAAATCGGCCCCGATGGCGGCCCCAAAGGCGGCAAGATCCTCTACCAAGGAACCTTAAAAGGCCTCCTCAAATCCAAACGCAGCATCACCGCCGACTACCTGAAACCGAAGGTTTAAGAGGAGCTTTTCCAGTAGGATGCGGCTTTGCGCCGCGATAGTTCCCAAAGAAGTTTAACAACGCTCGTTCCGTCTACGCTACGCTACGCCGAGACGAGCCGCGAGGGCAGGATTCGAGATTTATCTACCAATGCTCTAAACGGGACGGCGCCCGTTCGCTACCTGATAGCCAAAATTTGAATTAGCCTTCGCGTATTGCCTAAGCCATTCGAATCCTGCCGCCGATTTATCGGCGATCCTGCCCCAGCTCTGCTGGGATCAAGCGAAGTATGAGCGTTGTCCAAAAAATTCATTCGAGCCCAATCTATTCCCGCAACATCGCCGCATAAAGCCGCTCCTACATTCAACAGTCTCTACTACCGCTTGAACTCAATTCGTGTACGGCATCTTGTCGAACGTCGAGCCATCTCCCTGAACTCGAGGATCGCCGTTGTCGTCTAGAAGCTTCATAAGCCGCGCGCTCAATTCCTTTCGCACAGATTCATGCTCCGGACTGAATACGAGATTCTCGACCTGATCCGGATCCGATTTCAGAGCGTATAATTCTTCTCCCGGCCGTTTGCCGAAGGCATAATGATAGTAGGGTTGCCCGTATTCAGTTTCTCCGTTCAAGACCAGCCACGCCTTGGTCGGGCCAGCATCGATATCGGCAAAGGTCACAAAGGTATTGCTGGTCAGCGTATCTTCGTCGAAATCGCCGCCTCCCTCAGGCTGACCTGGATTTCCGCCCGGCCAGCGATCCGGCTTGAAATTTCGAATGTACAGAAAGTCGTCAGTCCGGATGGCTCGATGCGGATAAGGCAAGTCTCCCTCACGCGCCTTCGCCACATGGCGCTCACGACCTGTCACCACAAAGTCACGACTCGCATCCACGCGCCCCTCTTTAGCCGAAGCCATTATCCCCGCCAAGCTTCGCCCAGTCATCACTTCGGGAATTGTCACCCCGCCCGCGTCGAGAAACGTCGGCGCTAGATCCATCAGGTTCACAAAATCCGTAACGACTCTTCCCCCCGTCTCAGCTCTCCCAGTCACTCCGTCCCCAATGCCCGGCCAGCGAATGGCCAGCGAGACATGCGTCCCGAAATCGTAGAGATTCGTCTTCGCATGCGTGAAACCCGGAATGCCGTGATCGCCGCTCACGACGACGATCGTATTGTCGAGCTCACCCATCGCCGCGAGCCGATCAAGCAGAACCCCCAGCGCCGTATCAAACGCCATGACCTCACCCAAGTAGTCGACCATATCTTCCCGCACGTCGTGAACATCGGGCAGGAAGGCTGGCAATTTTCCCTTCAGGTCATCCGGATCCAAGCCCCATAGCGTTTTTCCGGAACCGCGTGTCCATTTCCTGTGCACGTTGGTCGGCCCGAACCAATAACAGAACGGAGCCTCGTCCGGCC
>JAJFLS010000535.1 GCA_021772595.1 Opitutales bacterium | reverse complement strand
CGTCGTAGTCGAGTTTCCCGACGAGGCGAATTTCAGCTTCCGGGAATCGCTTTTCCACGAGCGTGGTTTGGATGTCGGCGAGCGCTCGGGAGCTTTCGCTCATGCTGAGCGTTCGTGGGCCGTCGTTCGCGTTTTGATCGGCATTAAGCGGAATGAGATCCATGCCGCAAATAGGGCATTTCCCAGGTTCGGATTGCTGGACTTGAGGATGCATGGAGCAGGTCCAGATTTCGGACTCGCTCGCGTGATCGTGACCGGCCTGTGGGTCGCTGACTTCGGGCGCGGTCCAGCGGCCGATGAAGAAGGATAGCAGAATTAAGACTGCGGCTCCTCCGAGAGTGTAGCTTATGAGTTTGTTGTTCATGAGATTTTGGGTACGATTCGGGATTTCATTTCAGCCAAATACCTCCGGAGAGGGTGGCGAGTTTCCAGCGGGCGAGCCAGGCGTCAGCGGCGGCGCGCCAGTATTTTGTTTCCAATTCGATTAATGTTCGTTCGCTGTCGATTACGTCGAGCAACGCGGATTTATTCGCCCGGTAGCTGGTTTCGGTGATTTCTTTCGACTGTCGGGCAAGGGGTAGAAGTTTTGTATCGTATCGTTGGATGCGTTGCTGGGAATCTTCCAGCTTGGCGATCCAACCTCGGGCATCGCCAAGTAGGAGCAGCTCTTGCTCTTCGATCTGGGCGGCGATGGCTTCTTTTTGAAGCGAGGCTTGGAGGCTGATTGCGTGATTGGCTTTGCCCCAAACCGGAAGAGATACACCGACCATGAGAGCCCAGGGGTCTTTTCCGCTGTCGGCCGCGCTTGGGTTGAGGGCGTCACCGGTTCGTATGTAGTTTAGCCCTACTGAAAAGTCGGGCTTGTTCGCGAGATTTGCTAGTCGCTCCCGAGCTTCTTCGCTGCGCTCGAGGGCGCGGAGTATGGCGAGCTTCGGGTTGCGTTCGTTGATTGCCGAGAGCCATTGGCTGGAATCGACGGTCAAGTCGTCGGGCGATAGCCAATCGATTTCGATAACGGAATCGCTGCTCTGTCGGCCGAGCAGAGCTTCGAGCTTGGCGGAGTATGTCGAGCGCTGGGTCTGCTGGCGGGCGACGAGATCGTCGAAGCGCTCGATTTCGACTTGCAGGCGAAGTAGGTCGGTTAGGTCGCCGCCGGATTTCACGCGTTCTTCGGCGAGGGTTTCAAGTTGCGTGAGAAGGAGCGTGTTTTCGCGTGTGAGGGCGATTGCTTTGTCGAGGTAGGCGATTTCGAGGACGTGGTTGGCGACCTTTTCGATGATGGCGAATTGCTGGAGGGAATAGGCGTGCCAAAGGGACTCGGAATGGCCGCGGGCCGCGTTGCCGGCACTTTTGAATTTGCCGAGCCAGGGAATGGGTTGCTGCAGAGAAAGCGCGTCCCTTTGCGGGCCGGTCCGCGTTTGGATGGACTCGACGAAATGTGTGAGTTGAACCTTCGGGTTGGGCAGCGCTCGAGCGCTGACGATCGATTCGCGGGCGGCTTGGTAGCGTTTGTCGTAGGCGCGCAGTCCGGGGTTGTTGCGGAGCGCTTCGGCGATGAATGGGCCGACGATGTCGTTTCGTGCCAGCGCGAGCGCGTCGTCAGGAAGCGAGTTCTGCGACACCGCGACGGGAGCGGCGACGAGGACTGCGAGCGCTGTCGAGATGGCTAGAATGTTAATGCGTTTTCTAAAAGTGTTCATTTTGATGCGAGCATGGAAAGGCCGTGAAGGGCCGGTCGAAACGTTGACTCCAGTCCTAGGGGCCTGGTTGGAGCTGCGGAATTGCAGCCCGGTTCAACGACAGTTCGAGCTGCTAGCTACGCTTTGCGCAGGGAGCAGCCGTTGGCTCGTATCAAAGGAGGTAAACGCAGTACGCCCGGGAGACGGAGTTGCCAGGGGGCGAATTGGTGAAGTTCGCCAGCGCTTTTGATGGGCTGTAGAGCGAAAGGCCCAGTTCCGCGAAAGCGGGCGTGATCTCGTAGTAGTCTGACGACTGGTTCAGCGGATCCGAAAGACCGTGCTGGACGCTGGCTGTCGCGTCGCTGATCTGCGATTGCTTGAGGCTTTCGTGAGGGCAATCCTCGTCGGTAGGCAAATCCGTTTGATCGTTGCTCTGGTCGTTTGCCGTTTGGCAGCACGCATGGGCGTCTGCGGCGGGCATTTGGTCCATTTCGAGGTTTCCGTCCGCCATAGCTAGACAGCAGCACATTGGGTTAGCAACGGCCGCGACGAGCAACAGAGTTACGGATTTCAGAAAAGACACAGCTTTATAACGTACGCAATTGGTGTGTGATTTAAAGGAAATTTTCAGCGGGCGGTGAAAATGGGCTTAAAGAGGGCGAATTGAGTGGCGAATCGGAACCACGCAGTCGTCCCGCTACAATGCGACGCTTCGCGATTGTAGGAGCCTGCTTGCAGGCGATTTTCTCGGTGTATGATTGGCGAAGAGATCGCCTGCAAGCAGGCTCCTACAATCGGAAATGGGCATTAAGTTGACGCCTTTGCGAGTTGCAGATCCTAATTTCAGTTCTGCTATTCAGTTATTTGTTGGCGGTTCGAGAACATCTGGCTGGCCATTTTCAGTTGCGATAGTTTCAGCTCACGCATCTGGGACTGGTTTTTCTTGAATACGTCAAACTGCTCGGCGGATAGCACGTTTTCTGCTCTTTGGGCGATGGAGGTATCCAGATTCTCGAGATCGTATTCTAAGGCGTCGATGTTTTCTTTGGAAAAGCGTTCCGCGCTCATGTCCAAATTCTCTTGGTCGTTCAGATTGCTCGAAAAGTTGTAGGCTTTCGTTTCCTCGTGCATGAGTTCGACCAACTGTCGGCTCACGCCGTCTTCGAGTGGAATGCCGGTCTTCTCGAGTTCCTGTTCCACTCCGGAGAGTGCCATGCGTTGCTCTGTGGTTTTTTCGTAGAACTCCCATTCCGCTAAGTCCTCGCTGTCGTTTAGGAAGTATTCCATCTCTTCGCGAATTTCTTTCTGAAACGACTTTATATCATCTCGCGCCGCTTTTCGTTCTTCGTCGGAGACCTGGCCGCCCATGATGTTCATCGCGTGCTCGACCTGCTTCATTTGGCGCGAAAGGAGAAGGTCCATAAAATATTCTTCTTCGCGCTCGTCTAATACCAAGTAGTCGATCAAGTCTTCGTACATGACTTCCAGCGCCGCTTTTTGGCTGGCGGCCATCATCTTATTATAGGCTGGGTTCTCCATCATCTTGGAGAAATTTCGCATAATGCGATCGCGTGGCTTTTCGTCATCGATAGACGAATACGATTCTGAGATGACAAGAGGCTCGCTCGCGTCCTCCGCGAACTCCGTTTCAGCAACGGCATCGGTGGAGGTTTCGTCGGGAATTGCCGTTTCGTTCACGAGCGACGCGGCTTCGAAGGCGGCGAGTTTTTGCTTTAGGTCTGCGATCTCGTTTCTCTGAAACAAGACCAGGGCAATTGCGAGTATCACGCCCGCGCCAATGATTGAATTTTTCATAGAGTTGATTCTAGTGGATTTATATTACGGCTTTGTTACCTGAATGAGAGTCGAATTGGAATCTTAAAGCTAGGGCTCGCTCGGAGATCGAGCCCTAGCTTCGGCTCTTAGTAGATACGTCTGTATGCGGGATGAGGGCGATTGCTACTCGCTAACAATGACAAGGTCCTTGGCTCGTTCTTTGGGGTGGATTTCTAGGTCGTAGATTTCCCCGTCGACGATGCGGGCTTGGACTGTTGTCGCGTATGGGGCGTTCAGTTTGAATGACGCGTTCCAGTCCTTGGGCCAAGCGGGCAAGAGATAGATGTCCGTGCCGTCCACTTGGAGGATCAGCGACTGAATGGCTTTCATCAGTACGCCGCCATGGTCCTGGTCGGGCAGCCAATCGAAATTCGGTCCCCAAAAGGCGGGGAAGCGGGACTCCGCGTTGAATCCTTTGGACCGGGCGACGATCGCCCGCTTGGCTTCGGCCGCATCTCCTAGATAGGCATAGAAGATATCCTCCTGGGACCAGCCGCCAACGGCTGGAGTCCACTGATGCTTCATGGCTTCTCTGCCGTATTCGATATTTGGTTTTCCAACTCCAAATAGGCGAAAAGGGAACACGGCATACAGCTCGGGGCTTTCCTTGTTGTGCTTGTCGTCATAGCGTTCGGCAGGAGCGAGCATTTTGACGCCTTCCACTTCTCTTAGCGGAATCTCGGGCAAGGCCTTGTTTAGTCGTTTCCAAAAAGCGCGTTGGGTTTCGCTGGTCAAATTATCGGGAAGGGAGTTCAGGCGGTCAGTTACGGCATAGAGCCCCGCAAGCTCCGGCATGGGGTTCAGGCTGTCCCACCAAGTTTCCAGCGCCTGGGCGGGATACATTACCATCTCCCCGTTTTCATCTCTATCTCTGTAGTGCTCATCGAAAAAAATTAGTATTTCATGCGCGGTTGGAAGAGCTTTCTGTTGTAGGAAATCTTCATCCTGCGTGTATTCATAATAATTGAGCATCATGAATACGAGTTCGAGTCCCGATACCCACTCGTATTTATGATATCCCAAAGTTTGTAGTTTGTCTTCGCGCTCGTTGAAAGTGGATTCCCAGCCGTAGGTGGCCATGGGTATGCCTCCCCATATATAAATCTCTTCCGATATAAACGCTCCGCTATGCCCCATGTAGCGTTCCGTCCTCGCTTGAAGGAAAGGCATGAGATCATCGACATAGAGCTGGAAGAGCGGCTTCATGTGGTCGAAGTCGCCTGAGGCGCACATGCTAATGTAGGGCAGGCGGGTGTTCTGCCACCAATAGGCGGGTCCCCATCTGCGATAGTCCGCGTCTTCGGGCTTACCTTCGTGAGCGACGTTGAAAATGGAGCCATTGAATTTGATCGGATACTTCCCGCGTCCGGCGCAAGCGGATATGAAGCGCTGCAAGGCGTAGCCCCTGCTTGCGATAAACGCCTCGTCGTTGAGCGGATCGTTCGCCATCGACGTATCCGAATGCGTGATATCAATCCAGCTTCTATCCCAAAACGCGGCCCACCAATCCTCGTGAGCCGTCCTTCTCTGATCGAGTGGAATTGCGTTGGTTTCCTGTATTTGCGCGTCGAGATCTCTCAGCCATGCCTCGGGAGTGGAGGGATGTTGGGTACGCGCGTGAATCCTAATTCGATGGGATTTCGATTTGGGAGAGGCGAGATTCGACTTGTCGATACGTATCCCGTTGTTCGCTTCAATCACCGCTCCGAAGGTTCGATGCAAAAGCGGATCGCGTATGGGAAGTCCCAGCAATCCCTGCTGGATTGCGGTTTCCTTGGGCCCAACTGATTTCGAGTTGTGGTGATACCATCCGATTCTGTCGGATAGGTTTTCCAGTACCACATCGGGTTCGATGATGACGGGCTGCTGAAGTCCATTCTCCTTTTGCTTGTTGAACATGACGTCGCCGTGGCTGATGCTGGCGATCGGATGCCGTTCCGTTCTCCATAGTTCGATCGACGCGTTCGCTTCCAACGGGTATTCAGATTCCACATCCATTTGGATGACCGGATGATTGGCGTCTACCCAAATTCGAATGGTTGCCGTGCCCTTGTCGTCTCCGTATCGGACTTTTATCGTCCCTGTTTTCAAATCCAGGACTTGCGAGAATTCGCTGCCCCCGCGCGGCAAGGAAGGGCTTAGCTTCACGCGAACCTTCCCGACCTTGAGCAAACGGGCATTGTCGCCCCAACTATCGGTCTTTGAAAGGTAGCAGAGCAGGTCGCCCGATTCCTCGACCCAAACGTTCAGTCCGATATCGCCATTGCCCAGAGGCATTGAGCCAAGGGAATCCTTGCTCGGCGAGTCCCATGCGATGTTGTACTTCTCTATTTGGCTGCTGCCCATCAAACGCGATTGGCCAATGGCGTATAGAGCGAGTAGCGCTAGGATCGGAACAAGAGCTTTCATGTTGTTCATTGTGCAAACGATTCCACGGAATGCACGCTTATATGCTAGTATCAAAGATAAAGCGCCTGAGCAATTACGACCCAAAGAGGTATCGATAGAATGCATACAATATAGCACATGACGATGACTGTGCCGACGCGTTCGGAGTTGTCGCTATAGCTTTTGCTTTGGAGAATGAGAGAGGTGGCGGGAGCGGAGGCGCCTTGCAGCGTGAAGAGAAGTAGGAGGATCGGATTTGAGCGGAGCCAGGGAATGAAGGCCATTGCCGCGAGTACGACCGCGGGCATGATGAAGAGTTTTTGAAGGACGACGAGACTGCCGAATTTCAGATGTTGCCTAAAATTGAATTTGAGGCTTCCGATGGTCGCTCCGAGCGCGAAGATAGCCAGCGGAACGGCTCCGTCGCCGAGGAAGGACGCGGTTTCGACGACGACGTTCGGGACGTAGTTTCTTAAGCCCGTGACGACGAGGACAAGCGCGATGATGTTGGCGTACAGGGGCGGGCTGAGCAGCTTCCGCCATTGGAAGGTTTCTTCGCTTTCGCGTCGCATCAGGTAGTGCTTGCCGATCAGCCATAGGAGAGGGTTGTTGGCCAATAGGAAGAGGAAGCAGTAGAGGGCGAACTGGTCGAAGTCCTCTTTGAGGATTATTTTTCCCAGCGGCAAAATGAGGAAGGCTGCGTTTTGGAGAAAGGCGATGGGCATGAGCTCCCGTTTGGCGTCACCGCTTCGTTGAAAAAGAATCACCGCGATGGACCAGCCGACTAGGATCAAGAGAGTAGCGGAGAGCGGCAAGAGCCACCATCCGGTGAACTCTGCAGGTTGGAGTTTCCCTACGATGTTCGAGAAAATGAGGCAGGGGAAGAAAACGTTGATGACTGCGTCGGAGATCAGCTTGACCCCAGGAGCGGGGATGATGCCGCGCCGGACGAGCCATCCGGCGAAGAGGATGACGATTCCGATCTGGGCGACGGCTTGGGAAACGGTGAGGAAATTTTGGAAGAGAGTGTCCATCAGGAGCGCGTGTTGGCACGTGGCGATTGGGGGCAAGGACTTGGAGTGCCGCAACTTGCTGATTGTTCGGGGTACTTTGCTGATGGAGGGAGTGAATACAATGATTAAGGGGAGGG
>JAJFLS010000534.1 GCA_021772595.1 Opitutales bacterium | reverse complement strand
TGACATTTAAAAGCCACAAGAGGATCACTTTCTGCGCTGTGTCGTCTCTTGCGATTGTCCCCTTTGGATCGTCGATCGTATCTAGTATATGACTACAGAGATGGCCACTGCGGTTTGCCGTCTTTGTTAGTGAGCGGCATTTGAGCATCGGTCTTTTTGAGAGAGGCTTTCATCGCTTTGAGCATCGCCTGAAGATTTTCGGGGTTGGACGTTGCGAGGTTTTTCGTTTCGTAGGGGTCTTCGCTGAGGTGAAAGAGCTCGATTTTATCGTCACTGGGACCGGAGGTCTCATCGTAGTGATAAATCAACTTCCAGTCGCCTTTGCGGTAAGCCGTGAAGTAGGAGCTGCGATGACTGTGGGGAAAGTGCATGAGGAATTCCCGGTCGGCGGTAGTGCCTGCCTTTTCGTTGAAGAGGGGGACGAGGTCGATGCCATCTACGACATGGTCTCCGTGGTCGCCGCCGGCCGTCTCGAGAACGGTGCTGAAGACGTCGTAGACTGTGCCGATATCGACGCTGTTGATCACATCTTGCGGGATGGGGCGTTGTTTTTGGAACTTGTTTTTGCGATCCGGCTTGGCCCATGCGGCGATGAAGGGGACGCGCATGCCGCCTTCGTAATGGGTGCCTTTTTTGGCGCGAAGCGGAGCGGAAGAGGCCGTGAGGTGTGGGTCGCCCATGGGAGCGTCGGTACCGTTGTCGCCGAGAAAAAGTACGAGAGTGTTGGAGGCGACTCCGAGCGCTTCAAGCGTATCGAGGACGTCGCCGAGGGACTTATCCATGCCTTCGACCATAGTGGCGAAGTTCGCGAGCTTGGGGTCTTCGACTGCCGTATAGTTTTCGGCGAAGCGCGCATCTCTTTGGAAAGGGGAGTGTACCGCGTAGTGGGAAAGGTAAGCGAAGAAGGGTTTATCGTCTGCAACGGCTTGAGTGATGGCGGCATTCATTTCGAGGGTGGTCGCCTCGGTGAGGAAGATGTCTTGGCCGTGGTACTTTTCGAGTCCGGGGACGGCGCGTTGGACACGGTTCTTTTTGGCCCAGCCAAAGTGCTCGGTTCCGAGGTAGCTGCCGGGTTGTCCGTAAGCGCAGCCGGCGATATTGATGTCGAAGCCGATGTTGGTGGGATCGGAGGCATAGGAGCCGTTGGGCCCAAAGTGGGCTTTCCCCGCGTGAATAGTACGATAACCGGCTTCACGAAGAAGATTGGGCAGGGTGACGTCGCCTTGGGTAAAGCCTTCCCATTTCCAATCGGCGGGCCCGAGGTCGCCGGTATTCTTCGTTTCGGGTTTGATGAACTGGGTGGTGGTGTGGCGAGCGGAGGTCTGGCCGTTCATGATGGACGCTCGGGTGGGCGAGCAGACGCTCATGGCGTAGAATTGACTGAAGCGAATTCCTTGTTTGGCCAGTCGCTCCATGTTGGGGGTGCGGTAGAAGTCGTTGAGGGGGTGACGCTCTGGCTTCCCGCTTTTATCGGTTAGGAACGGGAGGGAGCTGTCCATCAGCCCCATGTCGTCGACGAGAAAGACGACGATGTTGGGCTTATCGGCAGCAAATGCGGCGAGTGGGAGGCTGATGAGTGAAAGGAGCGCGAGAAGGCGGTAGGGCTTCATGGTTTGTAGAAAGTGTTGATGAAAGGGATTACAGATTGGGAGCACGATTACGATCGGTAACTTTTACTCGAAACGAGCCTTGATCTGAGCGAGGAGATTTTGGGTGAGCTCGGGTTGGGCCTCGGCTAGGTTCTTCGTTTCGCCTTCGGCTGTACGATGATTGTAGAGCTCAAGATCGCCATCTTCGTGGGCGATGAGGCGATGAGTTTCGGTGCGGATGGTTTGCAAATTTTTCTTATCGTAGCCTAATGCAGGACGCCCGCTTGATTTGAGCGCATCGAGTAAGGGAGTAATGGATACGCCGGACAGTTGATTCGGAGATGGGAGTTTCGCTAAATCTATGAGAGTGGGAAATACGTCGACGGTTTCGACCACGGCATCGGACATTTCTCCGGGTTTGTTGATAGGAAATTCAATTGTTCCGATTTGATTTGGGGATAGGTCCTTTCTGACCCGCTTGTCCAGATCGACTCCATAACTGAAAAGATCCTTCTGCTGTTGGTGAATGCCCATCATAACGATGAAAAGACTATAGCCTTCTCATTCCGTATCCAGTTAAAAAGCGCATTTGGGCAACAGCCCCTTGAATATTGACCCTATTAGCTACCCTTGGTTATTGCGATTGGAACATCCTCCTACGCATGTGCATCTCGCTCCACTTTGTCGGGTCATCCTTGATTTTCTCCCATCTCTCAACACTCATAAAACCGCGTCCGAACGGGCGGCGGGCATGTTCGCCGTTATGGGTATGCGGAAGCATCTCTTCCGGCGGCTTTACCGGTAAACTGGGTGGCGGCATCTTCTTTAGCCACTTTTGATACTGCTTGGCCAGTTCCTCGCAGACCCCCGGTAGCTTAGTCGCTAGATCGATTTTTTCGACAGGATCATTATCAATATTATAAAGACGCCAGTTCGCTTCATCTCCGTACTTCACTATGCGCCACTGCTTCCAGCGGGCGGCCTGTACCCCTCGGGTGTTCCAGAATAAAGCCGCATCGGAGTTCGGTTTTTTCTTCCCAAGAAGTAGCGGCAGCAAGTCGTTGCCTTCGCAGTGTTCCGGAAGTTCAACTCCAGCGACCGCAACCGCGGTAGCATAAAAGTCAACTGTGCTGGCCATGCCATTATACTCCTTGCCCGCCGGCAATGTGCCCGGAAAGGTCAAAATCGTCGGCATCCGGAAGTTACCCTCCCATTGCATATTTGATCCGATTTTTCCGCCACGGTAGGGGGCTGGTCTGCAATCCGCTTGAGGATCACCACCATTGTCGCTGCTGAACATGATCAGGGTCTTTTTTTCAATGCCCAGCTCACGGAGCTTTTTCAGGATCAATCCGATTTGGTCGTCCAACGCCAGAAGCGTTGCCCCTAGCTTCTGTCGCTTCGTGTATCCCCCGCTGGTGTTATCCGGGCAAAGCCTTTTTAGATATCTCTCCGGCACCTCCCCGTTGGGGATATGCACGGCCAGCGGTGTGAAATACATGAAAAACGGGGCTTCGTTCTTCTTTGCGTGTCGCTCAATAAAATTCAAGACATACTCGCCCTCCACCTCGGTCAGATATGAACCGTCCACACCTATATAGGAAGATCCTCCACCAAAATAAGCTTTGCCCTCAACTCGCGGCGGATGCATGCCCATCTCCATGAATCCGCGGTCAAGCGCTCCTTGATCCCATCTGCCAATATCCCACTTCTCAGTTCCAACAAACCCGGTCACGTAGCCGGCGTCTCTCAGCGTTTCGGCCATGGTCGCCTTGTCGTCAGGAATTGGCACACCCCGCGACAGGTCGTATTTTCCGTATCGCTGGGTATACATCCCCGTCATGAGTCCGCAACGACTTGGACTACACGGAGCATTGATCGTGTAGGCCTTGGTCAGCTTCACCCCTGTCGCCGCCAGTGAATCGATATTCGGGGTTAAAAAATCCGGACAACCATACGTCCCGACATCTCCCAGCGCCAGGTCATCCACGTATATGATGAGAATATTCGGCCTGGTCGAAGAGACTGGCTCCGTCGCTTTGGTCAGTGCCGGTAGCAACGCCCCGCCGAACGCACACGCGCCCACTCGTTTTGAAAAAGTCCGCCGTGTTATCATTTTAATCTCCGCTCTTTTTTTGTGCCCACTCGTAAAACTGATAGACTGATAAGAAATCGCTTTTCAGGCGATTCAGGTACGCACATGAAGAGGTCTTTATGAAGGGCAGATTCATGGCAAAATATGCAGTGGAAGCCTGGGTTTTGTCAAGATTGGCTTCCCCCACTCTTGATGAGTTCGCGTCATTTCCTGGAGGGGATGCGCCGGATGCGGTGTTCGGAGATGTCAGGGGTCGCCGATATCTACCATGACATGCATCGATGGCAGCAGTCTAACAGGGCCTAAGAGGCCTGCCGGTTGGACACGCCACGCTTGGGGTCTGTGCCAATAGCCATCGAAGGTTATATTGCTGTGGGTAAATCTCTTTTCGGCGGGAAGTTTCTGATCACCGACCAGGCGGTTGACCCAGAGGTTCATGACTTCGATCTTCAATTGATTACTACCGGGTATGATAAGCGAAGTAATATCGACTCTGAACGGCGGTTTCCAAACCACTCCTGCCGATTTACCATTTACGTAGACTTCGGCAAGTTCGCGAACATCCCCTAAATCCAGATGGACCCTTCGCCCGGGGACAAGCCAATCGGCAGGAACTTCCAGCGTGCGGGTATAGAAACCGGCGCCTGAATAATACTTTACCCCTTCATTTTTATGGTCGGTCCATGAAATCAGTTTCGGCAGTTTAATTTGCGCAGGGGCGCCCCATTCAGGATCAAAGGCCACAACCCATTCATCTTCAAGCGTCTGCGGCGCAGGTAAAGCGCCAAGCTTGACCTGTTTCTTTTCGGTCTCGCTCGAGGTCACAATATACTCACCGTTCTGCCAGAATTCGATCTGAACAGCGTTACTGTCCACAGCTACGACTTGCCCTGCGGGAATCGTCGGATCGTGCTCTTTTGAAGTTTGAATGATAGAATGAACGCTTCGCGGCAGGGACTTTTTACCAAATACCACAAAGATCGAAGCACCCGGCGGGAGGTCCAGTCTAACACTGGTTCCGCCTTCAACCGTTTTGTAAACAAACGCAGGTTCCATAGTGCCGTCAGTCGGGTCCCAAAACTGCGGTGCTGAATCGTTTACACGAAACAGACAATCAGCGCTTACAGGCAGCAACGATTTGTTTCTTACAAAATAGATGTCTGTATCTTTTGTCTGCCGGTGAATGTAATCCAGATTCAATGCGGGTTTTTCAGTCTGGCAGGAAAAGTCCGGCCCGATAAACTCCTGCGCAAGCCATTGCCTCGCGCTCAAACCCCAGACAACTTTACCTTTTCCGTAGCTATTCTGTTTTACAGTAGTTCCGTTACATGCACCCCACAATTTGTCGGCCAACCTACGTAGCTTTTCAGTTCGTGACTCATGATCCTGCAGGCCGGGAACCTCCGATGGCTTAGGACCGATCAGTGTCGCGCCCTCGGAAACCAATTGCTCCAATTTGACGAGTACCTCAAGTTGCATATCACGTTGATCGGGGAGTACAAGAACGCGATAGGACATACCGTCAGGGAAGACGATCCGACCGTCTTTTACTGACATGCGATTGACGATAACATCGCTGTTGACGACATCATAATCATAGCCGGCACCCAGACCCTCAAGCAAGGGCTTTTGAGGAACATTGGCAAATAACGGCCAGAAATTAGGAGCTTGGTCTCCGTAATAATAGGCGACATCGGCGACAAACAAACCCTGCTGGAGCATGTGGCAAGATCGAGCGAGATAATCCATAAACGGCCGCGCTTTCGACCACCATACAACCTGCGGATTCATATCCACGCCTGCGTGATAGCTGTAGCCGGGATAACCAATCTCTTCGGGTGAATGCGAAAAGCCATGATAAGTAATTCGGTTGAGCCCCTCACAAAATGCCCTGTCCACTATCTGTTTACGAACAAAAGGGCTGTCTTTCCAACGCCGCCAGGTGGTCCAGGATTCAGCATCGACATACGCTTTGCCATAGATGTGTGCCGCACTAGCGATCTCTTTTACGAGAAAAATGTTATTCCGGTTCCCGACCCAGAATTCACCGCGTGGTATCGACACGTTGCCCAACGCTTTGAGAGCGTCCACCGGACAGCTATCCCAAATAGGTGGGCCAGGTCCTCCCGCTTCACCGGCAAGTTCCAGACCATATTCAGCACACACTTCGCTTCCAGTTACATAGTGGCTAAATATCAACAGATCGCTGACGGTCTTCTTGTAATCGTATTGAAATCGATCGCTGGTAGCTTCATCTTTTACGGACCATCCAGTCAGGACTGGAAGCCAGGCAACAGGGTCATAACCATGGTGCTTTTTGAACCAGTCAGGGAATTTTGGCGTCCATTGAATGCCTTCGTGCAATTCCATACTATCGACCTCAAGGGTTTTCAAAGGAGAGTCAGGATCGCCGCCTTTTTTTAACCCAAGCTTGTTAATAATATACTCGAAATGAAAACGAGTGGCATCTGGTTCAAGGAAATCGATAAACGGCCCTTTGGAGTTTGGGCTGGCGGCAATCAATTGCTGACCATTATTACTGCAGACATAGCGCGCAACACGCCAGTAGCCTTCAGGTACCCGCCAACTCAATACGCCATCCTTATACTGGTCGGTAAGATCAATCACTTTTGAAGGATCGGAAATAACTTTATCTTCTGTGTCGGGCCAGGCTAGAACCGCAACGTCAAGATACCACTTCGGCAATCCATCTTCTCCTTTTGGACAATCTGGGGGAACCGTCGGAAAAGGAAGTTCATGCCTGATCGGACCGGGACCACCCACACGCACACTTGAAAAGAACAGGTTCTTGCTTGCCAATTCAGGAGTCACCCACGGGCCACCGGCGTTCCAACCGCTTGAAGTGATCAAACCCAGATCGAGACCCAGGCGTTTGGCTTCATCCATGGCATGATGCATGTAAGCCACAGATTCAGATCCCATGAAGGGCGGACCTGCAGGAACGATACCGCCGGGATTTCTCATCGCCTCAGTATCCCACATTTCCAGGCCGCCGAGCCCCTTGTCTTTTGCCTCTTCCAGATCACGGGTCAAACCGTCAAACGATACGGCTCCGTTCAACCAGTTCCAATATGCCCTCGGCCGAGCTTCCTTGCCGGGATCCTTAAAACCTGAGGCAAGTTTTGAGGCTTCCGTATTCGTGGCGCCATCGATGCCAACAAATGACATCAGTAGCGAAAACGCTACTATAAGATATTTCGCCGAGTAGACTCTCGATAGTCTCTTTAATACTTCACAACACATTTCTCTATTCCTTCATATTAATCATTTTATCTGAACACTGCGCATGGGCAGGCGTTGCCGGTTACTGATTTCATCCACCTCCTTGATGACGTGGTCGAAGCCAGGTAATGTTTCCCCCATCAGTACTGGGTAGAACGATTTGCCCTGCACATCTTTTATAATTAGCCTATCCCTATTTATACACTTCGATTACAGATCCTTTCACGGAGCGAAGAACAGTTTGGATTTTTTGCAATCTGTGTTCCACTAGTTGAGTTCTTTTTGTCGATAATGGAAATAGCCAATCCTACATCTTTTTGTAGTTGCACTATATACCTGTCTAACTCCGCCTGCGCCCTGCGGTTTTCGTTCCAGTCATTGATCTGAAAGGCGAATAGAATTCCCAAGATTATCAATACGATTTCGCCCACCGAGTACTTAAGATACTTTAGGGTTTTGTTCTCGTCGAGGAGCTTCATGCGAATACTTCGGAATAGGGATTGTTTCATGGGGTTTACAGCACTTCAATTCTACCTAAATGGAGGGGGTGGGTTGCGATGAGTTTTTGGGAATAGGCTTTGGGTCGTTTTCCATGGAGGAGCGGGAAGGAGGGGTATTCAGATTTCTACAGTTTTTACCTTTGGGTACAAGCTTGGATATTTCAAAAATTAGTCCCTCGGCTTTTCGAGATGCAGTTCTTGGATTGATCCCAGAGTCGAAGCGCGCAAACGTCGTTCTGTGCTCCGATTATTCACCTCTATTCGGCGATCCCTCCTCAACGAAGGCAAGACGGTTAAATACCTGAAGTACGCCTTTGGGGAATTCGTTTTGGTGGTCCTCGGAATCCTCGTCGCTCTTCAGATCAATAATTGGAATGAGGAACGACTGCTTCGTGTAGAAATTAGCGTTGCCTTGGCCAAGCTAAAGACGGATCTGGAAAGCGACACTGTCTTATTCGATGATCAGGTTCATACTTTAACGCGCATGATGGGACGCGCGCAAAGAATTGTTGATAGGAAATTCAATTGTTCCGATTTGATTCGGAGGGGAGGTTGATAGGAAAAGCCGCGTAGACCGAAAATAAGAAAATGGCTACGGCAAATCCAAACTGCCAAAAGCCTTGGTCAGTTCAGTCCGAGCTCGTGTTTTTTCCTTGGAGTCGTTTTTGCTGAGTAACGGGTTTTCTTCTCGGTCGTCATTCACCATGTCAAAGAGCCGTCCGTCGCTATAGAGTTTCCAGTCGGCAGTACGTACCCATTTCATTCCAGAGTTTTCGCCCTCGGGTTCAGCGCCACCGGGTTTGGGAAGCACAGCTTCTTCACTGTATGCGAAATTACGAGACGAATTTCCAGTTCCTTTAAGCAAGGAAACAAAGCTGTGGCCATCGAGCTTGCGATTGTCTGGTAGATCTGCGCCCCCGAGTTCAGCGAATCCGAGACCACGGCGGCGTAGAGCGACTCCCGCATTTGCTCAATTGAGATAGGTTACGGGGTTGTGGACATATGAGAGGCGAATATTCTTGTCGGACTTTCTTGGTGACGACGACTCAAAAGGCGACGTTACGGTAAAACCTTTCGATAGGGATTTAGCGTGTGCTTAATTACATGGCATCGGTTTCAACGAAGCCGCCGGTAGCATCGGAAGACTGCACTGCGGCGAGTACGGTCTTTAGAGTCTGTGTTGCTTCGCTAAATGTACAGCGCGGCTCGGCCTCCCCGCGGATACACCGCAGGAAATGCTCGGCCTGGTGGTAGAACAAGTCGTCCCGGTCGACGCTCGCCGCCGTGCCGAGCTCCCAGGTGCGCGTGGAGCGCCGAAAGATCTGCAGTCCATGCTTAGCGAGGTCGAACCGCGCCGTTGCGTCACTCCCGACCATTTCCAGCTGGGCCTGTTTATTGCGCTGGAACATACAGACTGTTAGCACGGCCAAGCGTTCACCCCCAAAGCGCAAGGTGGCCGTACCAAAATCCTCGGTGGGGATGTCTTCCAGCGCCATATGCCGCTGGAACGACGCCACCGTCGTGGTAGGTCCGAAGAACCATTCCAGCAGATTAATCCAATGCACCATGTGATCCTGAATGACCCCGCCACCCGTCTCCCTCCTCATAGCGTACTGTGGCGGCCACGGCGTACGCATGTCCGGCCAGTATTGCGTCACCAGCCCCATCGCATGCGAGACACGTCCCAAGTCTCCCGCCTGGATACGCTGTCGCAGTTCCTCCATGATCGGATCATGCCGCCAGCAAAAGGCCACGCCAACCTTTGCGTCGTGGCCCTCCAGCTCGGCGCTAAGTTCGTCGAGCCCATCAAGCGACATGGCCAGCGGCTTTTCGCAGAGGATGTCCACACCCGCACCGACCAGCTTGGATAGCATGGGTACGTGCATATTGGTGGGTGTACAAATCACGACGCCGTCAACGTCGGCCAGGTCTATGGCCACCCAATCGGCCTGGGTGGCGTGAAGCGGGTACTTACGCTGCAGCAGGTCCCGGCGGGT
>JAJFLS010000533.1 GCA_021772595.1 Opitutales bacterium | reverse complement strand
AGTTGCCGGCGATGAGTTTCACTTGGCCTATTCTCCCGAGCGGGAAGATCCAGGAAATCCAGACAGCAAAGTCGCCATCATCCCCAAAGTCGTAGGCGGCTTCACTCCAACTTGCTTAGAAAAGGCGATCGACCTCTACTCGCTAGCGATTCAGACAATGGTTCCTGTAACGTCTTGCCGGGCTGCAGAAGCAACCAAGCTCACAGAGAACATTTTCCGCTCCGTCAATATCGCCTTGGTCAATGAGTTGAAAGTAATTTTCGACGCGATGGACATCGACATCTGGGAAGTCGTCAATGCTGCAAAAACCAAGCCTTTCGGCTTCATGCCCTTCTATCCGGGACCAGGCTTAGGAGGCCACTGCATCCCGATCGATCCCTTCTACTTGACTTGGAAAGCGCGTGAGTACGAACACAATACGCGCTTCATCGAGCTTGCTGGAGAAATCAACACCGCGATGCCCGACTACGTGATCGGCAAAGTTGCGGACGCTCTAAATGAGCTGAAAAAATCGATCAATGGCAGCAAGGTGCTCGTGCTCGGACTAGCGTACAAACCGGACGTTGATGATGATCGCGAATCACCCAGCTACATCCTATTGGAAAAGCTGCAAGCCAAAGGAGCAGAAGTCGCCTACTACGACCCACATGTTCCCGTTATCCCCAAGACACGCGAACATGCGGCATGGGCGGGCACCAAATCAATTGCTTGGGATCAAGCCACTCTCGAATGCTATGATGCCGTAGTTATATCTACACCACATAAGGCCGTCGACTACCAACAACTGGCAAATTGGTGTACTTCGATTGTCGATACGCGCAATGCCATGGCAAACATCGAAACAAAGCCAAAGCAGGTGATCAAGGCGTAGGGACGGGCCTACGGCTAGGGGGTTAGGCTTTTAGGTAGAATTCTTCCGTTCGATTACGGATCAATCGTAGCTCAGCTCTTCTAGCCTGAGTCGATTTCTAACCGCCAAAGGCGAAGCTTTGGATTTCTGATTGAAGATTGACTAACCGCGGAGTACGCAGTGGACGCTAAGGATTTGAAGAGGAACCGGAAGCAACCCTTACCACAAATTGCATTTGTTCCTACATAAACGCATCCGAACTTTAGGCTGACATTCCCGTACGTTTTCGTTTTCTAATCACCATGAAAATGAAAGCGACGCAACTCAGGGCATCCATCTACGGGGTCCTCGACGAAGCTCTTTTGACGGGGAAAGCGGTCGTAATCGAACGCAAGGGTAGACTGTTGAAATTAGAGCCGGTCGAAAAGGCTTCAAAATTGAAACGGCTTGCTGTTCAAAAAGTAATGTCAGCCGACCCCGAATCCATAGTCTCAATCGATTGGTCGGATAAATGGTCGCATGATCTACCTTGATACTCACGTCGTCGTTTGGCTTTACTCGGGCGATCTCAGTTTGTTTCCCGTTCCTTGACGTGTTTAGCACGATGGACTTTTAGATGAAAGAATATCAGGAAAGATGATGGGTTTTCTCTTTATTCTCGATATTTTCCATCTTTATCTCCATTAATGCTCGATAAATGGAATTAGCTCCTCGTTTTTTCGATCCACCTAAAGACCATTTTTTTCTGCTCGGACCGCGTGGAACGGGCAAGACTTGGTGGACGAAGCAGCGATTCCCCCAAGCCTTGCGGGTGGATCTCCTAGATCCCGAGACCTTGCGGCTCCTCTCCGCTCGTCCTGAGCGACTGAGAGAAATAGCAGGAGGACAGAAGGATCTGCAGCGAATCGTAATCGACGAAGTCCAAAAGCTGCCCGAGCTGCTCGAAGTCGTGCACCTCATGATCGAGGAAAAGGCGGGTCTACAGTTCATCCTCACGGGATCTAGCGCTCGCAAACTCCGTCGGGGTGGAGTGAATCTGCTCGGTGGACGAGCTGCAAATCGCGCTCTCCATCCTTTCATGGCTGCAGAATTGGGCAAGCATTTCGATCTCAGCCAAGCGCTACGCTACGGGATGCTGCCCGTGGTCCACGGAGCCGCCAATCCCGACGAAATTCTTCGAGCCTATAATGGCCTCTACCTGAGAGAAGAGGTTCAGGCGGAGGGACTCGTCCGGAATGTTGGGAGTTTTTCTCGCTTCCTCGAAGGTATCAGCTTTTCTCAAGCAAGCGTGCTGAACCTGGCGGCAGTCGCCCGCGAATGCGCCGTAAATCGAAAGACTGTAGAGGGATACTTGGAGATTCTAGAGGATTTGCTCCTGGCCTTTCGACTTCCCGTATTCAATCGCAGAGCGAAGCGAGCCATGGCGACCCATCCGAAGTTCTTCTTCTTCGACGCAGGCATCTTTCGAGCCAATCGTCCCATTGGACCTCTCGATTCAGTCACCGAGATAGACGGAGCGGCGCTTGAGGGGCTCGTTGCTCAGCACCTTCGAGCTTGGTGCGACTACAGCGACAACGATCACCGCCTTCACTATTGGCAAACCAAGACGCATACCGAAGTAGACTTCGTCGTTTATGGAGCGAGCGGACTCTTCGCTCTTGAGGTTAAGAATAGCGACCGGATTCGCACCGAAGACCTAAAAGGCTTGAAAGCCTTCGGCGATGACTATCCCGAAAGCCGCCGATTCCTACTCTACCGTGGCCAGGAACGACTCCTGCGGGACGGCGTTCTGTGCCTTCCTTGTCGTGAATTTCTCGCCGACCTTCGCCCCAACCAATTTCCAAAATGACCGCTCTTGAACATTCACAACCTGTGCTAACGCCCCTTCAATTCTTAACCAAGGATTACACAGAGTACCGAGACTTTAGCCGACAGCGAAGCGAACAACACGCAGATCCAATGAATAATTCTTGTGAACATCGTTCAAGCTAAACGACGCACCTCAACCCGAGGACTGATCAAGTTGATGATCTAAAACAAACAATACCATTTCCAATATCCCACAATCCGATCATCTGTGTATATCTGTGAAATTGGGCTACTTCGTAGTGACGTGTCGCTTCGCTCGGTAGTGGTTAAAGCAGAACATCGCAAGTGGAGTCCTGAAGCTTCGACAATCACTCAGGCTAAAGCACTGAGCTACTGGATCCGAAATCCACAATACGCAATTTCTTCAAAATGAATCTATCCCAACAAAAAGTTCTCGTAACCGGAGCCTGTGGTTTCATCGGTTTTCACACTGTAGAGCACCAATAATCCAGAATACAACGACCAGCTCAATTTCGCCAATACCCATACTATTAGCGGCCTTTGCAGTTAAAGCCTCAAACAAAGCAAACTCTTGAAATTTCATATTATCCTCACGGTTGACTACGAGCTCTGCGGGAACGGAAGCGGGTGCCTAGACCATTGCGTTATCAATCCAACCAAGCAATGCCTATCCACCCTCGATCGATTCGAAGCGCCGCTTTCATTCTTCGTCGATGCCACAGAATTTCGAGCCATTAGCGACGCACACGAACAAGGACACTATCAATCTTATCCCCAAATTGAATCCCAGCTTCGCGATGCCTGCAACGCTGGCCACAATCTCCAACTGCACCTTCACCCGCAATGGCTATCCGCTCGTTTTTCTGATCCAGATTGGGAGCTCGATTTCTCTAAATGGAGAATCGGAAACCTGTCGCAACAGGACATCGATCTTTCAATCGAAAGCGGGCTCGATTACCTTCGTAGCCTACTCGGTCCTGCCTACAATCAACAGCAACATCTGATAGCATTTCGAGCAGGCGGCTGGGCGATCCAGCCTAGCGATAAAGTCATCCCCACGCTACTAGCCAACGGTATCCAGTTTGATACGACCGTCGCTCCGGGAATGCTGAATCCAGCCACAGGCGATTGGTTCGATTTCCGAAAAGCCCCATCGCTCCCTTTTTGGAAATGCGACAAAGACGTATGCCAAACGAGCGAATCCGGAATCTACGAAATTCCAATCGCAACGGAAAAGGTCGGATACTTCAACCGATCCAAAGCCCTCCGTGAACATCGCCAAACGCCATCTCTACCAACTGGCTGCCAAGGAAGCTACGATGGACCAAACTCGCAATGGCAATCATACAAAGAAAAGGTGACCAAACTTTGCCGAATGAATATCGCAATGCTCGATTTTTGCACCACTCCAGGGTGGCTCCTAATTGAAATTACCCAACGATATATGCAACGATTTCAATCCCAGTCTGGACCAATCCCAATCGTCGCAATAGGTCACAACAAAAACTTTACCGATGCCTCGAACCAAAACCTTCAGCAATGGCTGGAATGGGCCGCCAATCACGGCGATATCGCCTTCTCTGATTTCAGCTCATGGCAAAGCGCGCGTAACGATGGAAAAGCCGAGCAATAAAATGGACCTAACGCACCGTCCGATAGATAATTTTTACAGCGACTATCGAATGATGCACTCACACCTCAAATCCTGCCTCAGCAAAGCTGGGATCATGCCCGCGAGTTATCCGAGCGGATCCAGAGAGCGCAGCGAACGATGTTAAAAAACTTCAGATCCCAATCCACAATTTTCAATTCGCCGTAGGCGACACCCGTGATTCTCTTCGCGAAACGTTCGATCCTGCTGCCGACGATCAAAGGTTGGGCCATCATCCTTCCCGTTAGCCTGCTAACACTTGCGGTATTTCTCGCATATGCGGAGCGATTCCTAGCGGTAAGCGACGAAGTTGAAGCAGACACTCTTATCGTCGAATGTTGGATCGGAAAGTACGGCATAGAAGAAGCAGGCAAGGTCTTCGTGTCGGATAATTATCGATACATTGTTCTCGTTGGCGGTCTCGAAGAAAGCAAGTGGGGCGAGAAAACCTGGAACCATACCGAGTACTCAAAAGAACTACTTCAAAAGGCATACCCTGAGATTCCGGAACACAGCATAATCACTGTCACAACGGATTTGGTCACCCGAAACCGCACCTTTGGCGCGGCCCTAAAAGTAGAATCCGAAATCGAAAATTGCTCCGCCATCTCCGCTAAAGCTCCGTCGAATATCCGCAAGTTAACAGTATTCACTGAAGCGGCACATGCTCGACGAAGCCGGCTGGTTTTCGATCGCGTTTTTCCGAGCAAGGTAGAAGTCGGTTCAATTGCGTGGATGCCTTCGCCACTCTACGATGGCGAATGGTACGAGTCCAGCGAGCGAACTAAAACACTAATAACAGAAATGATCGGCTACCTCTATGAGTTGCTAATCTATTCCGGGCGATTTTTATAGCTACACGTTGACTGCCGCGAATGGGGACATGGCCCGTTAAATGGCTGATGGGAGAAGTTGCGCCAACGACCAATCGAAAGACTAAGTAAGTTTACCCTTGCCAGAACCTATGCAAGTATCCATTCCATCGAGTGAATCCTTCAAGCAATCCGTAGCATTCGGAGTGCTTTTTACACCAACTCGCGCCCTTACCTCATTACCCTAGGAAATGGGCGACAACCCAACTGACTCATGGAATCCAGTGTTTTTCGCCGTTCTTCATCCCATTTATCATTCCCTACTCTCCTATTCACCTCTCTTTTTGCAGTTTGCCTTCTCGCCATCCCAGGTGCTCACGCGATTCCGATAACTTTTGATCTGAAGGGGAGCGCTGATTCGCCTGATGAGGTGTCCTCCGGATCAATGACGGTAGACGGGTTGACGGTCACGATCTCTGCAAACGACGGAGCGCTCAATCAAACAGGCGGTGGATACGGCATCAACGCATCAGGAGTAGGCGACGAGACAGCCCAAATTGACCATGGCTCTGGCCTCGCGGAAAAGATGACGCTCTCATTCGACGCCGATGTGTTTTTGAAACAGGTAGTGCTGGCATTACTCACAGGAGGACAGAATGACGCCGCGTCGTTGAGTATCGCCGGAGCTCCTATACCCTCGCTCACTGACACTGGATCCAAATTTGACGCTTTCAACTTCACAACCGACAACTTTCTTTCATCCGGGCAATTCGTCGAAATCGGTTGGAAATCCGGTAACGGATTCAGCTTTGAAAATTTCACTGTTGAGACGCGTACGAGCGAGTCCATTCCGGATTCCAGCTCCACCGTTTCGATGCTTTTGATTTCTGTTCTCGGAATATTGGGGATTCGCAAAATGATAGCGAGTCCCTCTGATAAGTTGCGGCGAGACTAGCCGCAGGGCCAGGATTTTGAATCCTCATGACGGATTATTGGCTAGAATAGGTAGGGAGGACTGGCTCAGTCCTCCG
>JAJFLS010000532.1 GCA_021772595.1 Opitutales bacterium | reverse complement strand
ACCAGGTAAGAATCTCCGACATCATGGACGAAGTCCACTTCGTGCCTGAAACCGTGACCGGCTACTCCGCTCTCCAGACCGTTTTAAAAACGCACCAGCAACTGCTCGCCGTGGTCGACGAGTTCGGATCGCTAACCGGCGTGGTCACGATGGAAGACATCATGGAATATATCCTTGGCCGCGAGATTTTCGAAAAAGACGACGTCGCGATCGACATGCGCGAACTCGCCCGAAACGAGCACAGCAAAACCAACGATCCCCTCACCCACGAAGAATCCCTCTCGAAGGACTCGGACTAGCCACCTCAAGGTCTTCGTCTCGCCGCTCGAAGTCTTTCATTCTCCAGGGTGAAAAATGAATTGAGACCCCAAGCGAAATAGCCTTTCGCCCAGCGATTCCGCTAATTCAATTAGCGCAGAAATCAGTATAATACTCTAGCCAAGGCCTGAATATGAATTCTGAAAGGAACAGAATAGGGAGAGTTCCTCAATCTGATTCGCTCGGAGAACATTCTAGCGACTTACGAATAAGCGTAGCTTTTGCTATTATACACTCCAAAAATAAAAATCTTATAGAGTTGCAACATGGGCATTTATAAACTAGATCTAAATGACCCCCAATATATGAAAACTCAACTATCTACCCTTCTCTCGGAAAAGCATACAACCGTCCATTCCGTACCGCCCAACGCGACTGTAAAAGAAGCAGCACTCGTGATGACTGATCATCATATTCGAAGCGTGCTCGTATTGGATCAGGGAGACCTGGTCGGAATCTTCACCGAACGCGACGTACTACTTCGCATCGTCATGGAAGATAGGAATCCATCGACCACCTTGGTCAACGAGGTGATGACAAAAAACCTGACCACCGTCTCGCCAACGACCTTGGTTCACGAAGCGCTGAATTTGATCACCAATAAGCGCTTTGGACACCTCCCCGTAATGAAGGATGGAAAGCTTGCCGGAATTATTTCGATCGGCGACATCACGAAATATTTTTCGCATTGCTACGAAAACGAAGCGGGAACACTTTGGAGCTACATTACTGGAGACGATCCGCACGTTGTTTCGGATTTTATCGAAGAAAGGGTGTAGACTTATTGCCCGGCCAGATGCGCACGGGGTTTCATCCCGTCGAATTGTAATCGAATAGATTGCTTGTTACGCTTGGATTGCGGGGCCTTCGCTTTCGAAGCGCTCCTCCAATAGCTATGCAATTCGCCTGCTCGGTAATCGCGAGCGACAGCCCTACTTCAAACGGCACGGACTTATTATACACTCTCGTTGACTAGCTCAGAGGGATAAACAAGGGCGCGGATACGCGCTTCGTATCAATGAGTCTCCGTAGGGTTTGACATGCTATAAATCGCTCCCTAGTTTTTCGGTCCGTTCGGATCACTTCTATGTGAGTTTAAACCATGGGATCTTACAAGATAAGAAAAGGCTTGGACCTTAAGCTAAAGGGAGCACCCATGCCGGCAGTGGCCAATAATTTGGACGCTAAATTCGTATCCATTTATCCACCTGAATTTACAGGTGTGAAACCACGTCTGGTAGTTAAGGAGGGGGATCCTGTAAAGCGCGGTGGAATGCTGTTCTACGACAAGAGAAATGAACAGCTGAAATTCAGGGCGCCAGCGGGAGGGAAAATCGATGCTATAAAGTTGGGGCCTCGCCGCGTCGTGACCGAAATATCTATCGAGATTTCTGGAGACGAAGAACTGGAAAGCTTCAATCAATATTCAGCGGAGGACATCCTCGCATTGCCGCGCGAGGAGGTCTTGGACCAACTGCTTGAAACGGGGTATCTCGCCTATCTTTTGCAGCGGCCGTTTTCCAAGATCGCGGACCCAGAAGTTCTGCCTAAGTCGATTTTCGTGAACGGGATGAACACCGCTCCGTTTCAAGCGGATATCCATATTGCGGTGGCTGGAGATGAAGCTGCTTTCCAGGCGGGCTTGAACGTTCTGTCCCGCTTAACCAATGGCAAGGTTCACCTTTGTCTCGCCGAACATTCCTCCCATGCATCGCCAGCGGTTCTAAACGCGAAGAATGTCGAATCTCACTCTTTCAGCGGGCCGCATCCCGCGGGGAATACAAGCGTGCACATTCACCACATCGATCCGATCGCCCCCGGGGATAACGTTTGGACCGCAAGGGCCGTCGACGTAATCCAAATCGGGAAGCTCTTTCTAGAAGGAGTTTTGCCTGCTACGAAGGTAGTCGCCGTAGGGGGAACAGGGATACGTGAGACCAGCCGCCAATACTATCGGATACGTGTTGGGGGAGGATTGGAACACTTTCTAGAAGAACGACTTTCCGAAGTACCTGCCCGGATCATTAGTGGCGATGCGCTAGGAGGAACGCAGATCGGGAGCGACGAGCGTTTGCGTTTCTACCAATCCAGCATCACCGCGATTCCAAAAAACCGAGAGCGGCACTTGCTTGGGTGGTTGAGCCCTGGGTGGGGTCAATTCAGCGCGTCGAGGCTTTTCCTTTCTACTTGGTTTCGTCGAGTCGAGGCTTGGGATTTGAATACAAATTTGAACGGGAGCCACCGCACGATGGTGATAACCGGGATCTACGACAAGTACCTGCCGATGAAGATCATGGTAGACTATTTGGTACGCGCGGCCTTGGCCCATGATACGGACGAGACTGTAAAGCTGGGGATTCTTGAAACGGATCCAGAAGACTTCGCGCTCTGTTCTTACGTGTGTCCTTCTAAAATGGATATCATGAGCATTATCCGAAAGGGTTTAACTGAAGTGGAAGAAGAGGGCCTGTAACGTGAAGCTGCTTCTTGATCAGCTTGAAAAAGTGAAACCTCTGGTTCAACCAGGAGGGAAGCTTGAGAAGCTATATCCGTTGTATGAGGCGACGGATACTTTCCTGTTTACTCCCGCTGACGAGACCGGTAGCGCTCCGCATGTTCGGGATGCGCGAGACATGAAGCGCACGATGATAACGGTGCTCATCGCGATGATACCCTGCGTCTTGTTTGGAATCTGGAAGTCGGGCCATCAACACAATGTGGTCAATCAGATCGCAGGGACGACCTTCCTCGACGACCTGATTCAAGGAAGCTTGTTGGTGGTGCCTATTATCATAGTGTCGTATGCTGTCGGAGGCGCCTGGGAAACACTCTTTGCTGTGGTGCGGAAGCACGAGATAAATGAAGGATTTCTTGTCACCGGTATGCTCTTCCCATTGACGCTTCCGCCGACAATTCCGCTTTGGCAAGTAGCGGTGGGCATTTCCTTCGGAGTGGTGATCGGAAAGGAAGTATTCGGCGGCACTGGATTCAATGTTCTAAACCCTGCCCTGACTGCCCGCGCCTTCATATTCTTTTCCTTTCCCAAGGCGATTACGGGGGATGAGGTATGGACCAGCGTCGCAGCAGATGGCCAACTCATCGAAGGATTCTCCGGAGCGACTCCCTTGGCGGTGGTTGCTCAAAACCCCGAAAGTGTGGATATCTTGAATACGCTTCAAACAGCGGACTATGGAGAAGGCTTTACCTGGATGCGGTTGTTCATGGGCGACTTTGGCGGCAGCATCGGAGAATCGAGCGGGCCCGCCTGCTTGATCGGCGCGGCCATTCTTATTCTAGCCGGAGTGGGATCGTGGCGCATCATGTTGTCCAGCGTGGTTGGCCTGGCGGCGGGGGCGTTTTTGATGAACGCAGTTGCAGCGTCTGGAGAACCGGGCGAATTTATAGCGTTCACCCAGTTGCCCTTTCACTATCATCTCGTTACGGGAGGATTTCTGTTTGGGGCGATATTCATGGCAACGGATCCCGTTTCCGGAGCCGCCACGAATAAAGGGAAGTGGATCTACGGATTCATGATCGGGTTGTTGATCGTATTAATTCGGGTTGCCAACCCAGCCTATCCAGAGGGTGTCATGTTGGCCATTCTGTTTATGAATGTAATGGCTCCGCTCATTGACCATTTCGTCCTTCAAGCGCATATTAGAAGTCGCGAACATTACTTGAGGAAGTTTAAACCTCATGATTAAGCTTAAGGAAGATCTAAAAACGATCAGGTTCGCGGCCATCATTTGCGTGGTCAGCAGCTTGTTGCTCTCCACAACGGTTGCCGTCTTGAAGCAGCGGCAGGATGATAATGTGGAGCTCGATAGGATGATCAATGTGCTGAAGGCTTTCGGGCAACCGACTGTCGACGCGGAGGGCACTCCGCTTACGAAGGTAGCAGTGGACGGCATTTTCGCCAAACATATCGAGGATATCCTGATCGACAAGGAGACGGGCTCCCTGCTGGAAGGCTTGACGAGCGAGGACATTCCGAAGAAGGAGCGAAATGCGAGGACCAGCGAATATAGGACGATGCTGCCTCTCTATCGGTGGATAGAAGATGGCGAAGTCACCCAGTATTCTTTTCCGGTTTCAGGTCGAGGCCTTTGGTCGATCATTTATGGATACATCGCCGTCGATAGCACGTTGACTGAATTTCGAGGGATCACCTTCTACAAGCATGGGGAAACGCCCGGAATGGGAGCCGAGGTCGAGAAGACCTGGTTTCAGGAACAATTCAAGGGGAAGGTCTTCTTCAAAGCGGGTGAACTACAGCAATTCGAAGTGAAAAAGGGAGGCGCCGATCCAGACGACCTACATGCGGTATCGGGTATTAGCGCGGCTACCATGACCGGGATTGGTCTCAATGTTTTCTTGAATCGCGACCTGGCTTTGTACGAACGCTATTTCAGTAAGATTAGAGAGTCGAAGGAGGTAGGAGATGGGTAAGATTAAAGAGGCAGTACTGGACCCGCTTTCCGACAATAATCCAATAACGGTTCAAGTGCTTGGGATCTGTTCCGCGTTAGCTGTGACGATCAAGGTGGAGACCGCGGTTGTGATGTCGCTTGCCCTGACAGGCGTACTGACCTGTTCCAATTTAATTATTTCGCTGCTTCGAAATGTAATGCCTTCAAAAATACGGATGATCGTAGAGATGACGGTTATCGCTTCGCTCGTCATCTTGGCGGATAACATTCTGAAGGCGTACATGTTCGACGTGAGCCGGCAGCTCAGCGTCTTCGTGGGCTTGATTATCACCAACTGCATCGTCATGGGGCGGGCGGAAGCCTTTGCAACGCAGAATCCTCCGAAATTATCGCTGATCGATGGAATTGGCAATGGCCTCGGGTACAGCGCGGTGTTGATCGTTGTCGCATCCTTGCGCG
>JAJFLS010000531.1 GCA_021772595.1 Opitutales bacterium | reverse complement strand
CCTCCGGCCAATCCGAACGCAGCTGGCATAGAAGGCATTTCAGCCTACATTACCCGCCCCTCGCCCATCGTTAGCCATTTCAGCCCTGTTCCTGGCGCTTCCGCCATGCCTGTCTTCAACGCGGAACGCACGGCAGGGGCGGTTCGTTTTAATACTTGGGACCCAACCAGAGGGGATAATTCCGGGAACCGGTCGCTCTTGGATGAGAGCATCCTTCCTCATCACGTAAACTTCTATGGCTTTGCGAATAGCTGGGAGGCTGAGGTAGAAGCCACTCAAGTCATCCTGAATAAGGAAATCTTTGAGAACCTGCACTTTGAATTCGCCTACAATGCGCAGCACAACGATCGGGTGGAACGGGAAGAAATAAGGGGCTGGGGGAGGCTCAGGCCGGACGTTAATACCTATCTGCCCAATGGGGAGCCCAATCCGATGGCGGGCAAAATCTATATGGATACCGGTCAAAGCATAAGCGTGCCGTGGCATAACCGCCGCCAGCAGACTGAGCGGTATGCCCTGTCTTATGAATTCGATTTTGCCGATCATACCGATGGCTGGGCGAAGCACTTGGGCAAGATTCGAGCCGCTGGATCTTTTGAAAGCCGTCAGTCGGGAGTTCTCCAGTCCTTAGGAACGACGAGAAATATGACGCCGTTAAAGTTCAATGAGATAGGCGGGTTTCCGGCCCCTGGTCAGCGAGCCTTTAACGCAAATGTTTCGCATCCTTGGAATCAAGTAAGAATGCGGTTTTATCTCGATCCGGAACATAACGTCATTCCGGTCGTTGGGGGCGACCTCCCGTATTACTTCTTTGAGGATACGATTCCGCAAGACCAGCATGACGAGTACGGCGTTACCCTGGGAACGGCAATTTTTCTCGCCTCTCGAAACGAAGCGCATTTGGACTCGGAAGTCGTCACCGTGCAGAACCTTCTCTTCAACGATCGTCTGATTACGACATGGGGCTGGAGAAAGGACTCGCAGGACCTTTTTGACGGAAACCCTTTGATGCCAAGATCAGGTCCTAATCAATTAAAGCCTGATCCGCGCGGGATCAATCCCTATGATGGGCTGCTGTCTACCGCAGAGGGCACGCCTCAAACCTTTGGAGTAATGGGCTACCCATTGCCTTGGCTCGGCGTGTTCTATAACGAATCGGAGAACTTTGTCCCCGTCGGGAGATCATTCGATATTTTTGGCGATCGCTTCCCGGACCGAACGGGCGAGGGAGAGGATATGGGAATCAAGCTGTTCTTGTTCGAAAACAAACTGATCGCGTCATTGACCAAGTATGAGACGACCCAAAACAATGTTTCCTCGGGCTTTGTTCGGGCCGGCATGGCAAGCTCGGTTGGGAGAGACTTCGGGAATTCGAACAAGGCTATCTGGAGCCAAGTTGCGACTCTTACGGGGGACGACAAGTATATGGAATCACCCTACTGGTTCAGCGTTAATAATCTGTTTGGAGGGTATTTGGATTCCAAATCGGAGGGCTATGAGTATCAGGTGACCTGGAACCCGACCCGCGAATGGCGCATCATGTTCAACTATAGCGAGCAGGAAGGCGTTCTCAATAACGTGGCGACTCGGATACATGAGTACTGGCATGAATGGGCTCCTGGGGAATGGAATAGCGCCTGGAACGACGTAGAGTTGGAAGACGAATTAGGTCACCCAGGAGGGAGAAATTCGACCACCTTGGGCGAGCTTTACGATAACATCCGAATAGATGCGGAACGTATGCTGGGGCTTAACGGCACCGCGGATACGCGTCAGCCTTTGGAATCGATGAATCTGGTCGCCAACTATACCTTCCCAGATGAATCCCCATTGAAGGGACTTACGCTTGGCGGTACGGCGCGTAAGCGGGGCGATCGCTTTCTCGGATTTCCTGATGATGAGAATGGGGTCCCCAATGCTTCCGGCGCCTTTAAGGGCGGAAAAACCGAGGTATACGATGCGATGGCTCGCTACCGCATGAAGATCTTCAACGATATCGATTGGAGCCTTCAGCTGAACATCCGTAACCTGCTTGACGATACGTCCATGAAGGCGTCGTCCACCGATGGCACGGGACAGGGCAATATCGTGCGTTGGAGATTCCAAGTACCGCGCACCTATCAGCTGACCAGTACGTTTAGATTCTAGTAGTGGGTTCCAAATACTAGTCGTAATTTGGAAGTATTGAGCCCTGCGGCTTGCGCCGCAGGGCCTTTTTGAATGGTGGGTCTATTGTCGATCGGTTGACCTTTTAAGCATACCTTTACCGGTTGCCTGACGGAAGCGAAACAGGAGAAGATTACGGAAATCCATTCCCGCAATGCGCATAGGCATCAACTTAAGAATTTCCGAATTGGATTTGGCCGTCCCGCTGAGCGGGAGCGCAAAAAACGCAAAACGTATTTTGCTAATTTACGTAATAGGGAAAGCTACTTCCTCAATGAGTCTAACTAAAACCCAAGTTCTTTACTTCAATCTATTATTTTTGCGCCTCTTGCGCCTTTTTGCGGCTATTAAAACAGCTTTAGGACTTGAATTGACGCGTATGCGCTCAGCGGGATCAATGGCCGCTCGGAGATCGGCCGCTACCAAAATTAGCAACGAAGCCACCGACCAATTCGACAAGCTCATGACAGGCAAATCGGGGTCTGCGACAACAGTCTTCGCCCGCAAGGGGCTACGCCCTTCATGAGCTTCGAGATAGCTGCGAATTATTTTTCCAGAATGTCCCCTTTTTTCGTAATAAATAGCAGCAGAATCATCGCTAAACTTAGATCTAATTATACTCGTTGTTCTGTTCTGTTTATCTTCAATCCAATGATACCTCATCTAATTCGTTTATCCGTCAGCTCGGTTCTGTTTCTGTGCGCGGGCGTCTTTTCCTGGCTCGCCGCGGGCGCTGTAAACAAGTCCTTCCCGCCGCATAGCTTCACTTTGCCGGATGGCTATGAGCTGGAACTCGCCGCCGCGGCTCCGCTCGTCCAGAGGCCGATCCACATGTATATCGACGAGGAGGGGGCGATGTACGTCACGGACAGTTCCGGGCAAACGACCAAGGCCCCGCTTCAGCTCGAAAATCCGGATCACCGCATCCTGCGTCTGGTCGATGAGGACGGGGACGGGGTCTTCGACGAGTCGACTGTATTCGCCGAGAAGGTGCCGTTTCCGGAAGGCATCCTGGTTTACGAGGGCGACGTTTATGTCGGAGCCCCGCCGCATATTTGGAAATTCAGCGATACGGATGGGGACCATGTGGCCGATGAACGGACGTCCTGGTTCAACGGGGGCACCATTGAAGGCTGCGGCAATGATATGCACGGTCCCTATCTTGGCCCGGACGGCTATTTCTATTGGACCAAGGGGTATTATATGGAGCAGAGTTTTCTCCTCGGCAATGGAAAGCTGCATCAGTCAACGGCCCCTCATGTTTTTCGGGCCCGGCCGGATGGCAGCGAACTGGAACCCGTCATGACCGGAGGCATGAACAATCCAGTGGGCCTGGCCTTCAGCGAGACGGGCGAGCGCTTTCTCAGCGCGACTTTTTTCGTGCTTCCGGCGACTCACCCGGGACAGCGCGACGGTATTGCCCATGCGGTCTACGGAGGGGTCTTCGGCAGGAATCACGCTCCCGCCCTGGCTCCGCATCCGCGCACGGGGGATTTGCTTCCGCCGTTGGCCCATACGGGGGTCGCGGCGCCTTCCGGAGTGATGATGGCTCGGAACGATGCCTTGGGCCTTAAGGGCGACTTGCTCTGTGCCGACTTCAACCTGCGCAGGATATCCCGGTACCCGTTGAGGCGTTCCGGATCGACATACGTCTCGGAGGCGGAGGTCTTTCTGGAGAGCGACCAGGAGGAATTTCATCCCACCGACGTGATTGAGGATGCGGATGGCAGTATCCTTGTGGCCGATACGAGTACCTGGTACAAAATGTGTTGCCCCACCTCGACGATATCCGAGCCTAACGATTTGGGGGCCATCTACCGGATACGGAAAAGCAGTTCCATGGCGTCCAGCGATCCCCGAGGCCTTGAACTGAATTGGGAAGAGCCCGCGGTCGCGTATCTTTCCGATGAGCGGCCTGCGGTCGTTCGACGGGCCATCGACGTCTTGGCAAGAGAAGAGAATATCGACAAGTTGCGGAAGTCGAAGGCTCGTGTTCCCGCTTTGTGGTCGCTGCATCGCATCGTAGGTTCTGTAGCGAGAAAAGCGATACGAGAACGAATTAATAAGGGAAGCTCCGATGAACGTATGGTTGCCATCCAGAGCGCTGCTCTCTGGCGCGACCCGGATGCCGTGGCGGCTCTGAGCCAAGCCCTCGCTTCGAAGGACGCCCATATTCGCCGATTGGCCGCCATGGGATTGGGCAGGATCGGCGACCATTCGTCGAAGGACGCGTTGCTGGAAGTGGGGCGCGAAGAGAACGATCGCTTCTTGCAGCATTCCATCACCTACGCCCTGTTTGAGATGGGCGTCGCGGAGGAGGTTGCCGAAAGTTATCCGCTGGGGATGCAGCTCCGCGTAATGGCGGAGGTGGCCCGGCGCGGTCCCGATCCGAACCCTCGGCCCGATATTCAACAGGCCGGTCCGGTTAAGTTGGATGGGGCGAAAGTGGCCCACCATTTTACGCGTATGGGCGAACTCAGAAAAGTTATGCGAACGGGAGATCCCAAGCGGGGAGAGGCGCTGTTCAACGATGCTTCCAAATCGCTATGCATCACCTGTCATCGGATGGGCGATAAGGGAACGCACTTTGGCCCGGATCTGACGAAAATCGGCGGGGCGCGTAACCATCTCTCTCTGATGGAAGCCATCGTTTTCCCCAGCGCTTCCATCGTCCGCTACTACGAGAGGGTGGATGTTCGAACGAAATATAGCGAGTTCTCCGGAGTAATCAGTAATGAAACCGAGGATACGATGACTCTATCCCCCGCGCCCGGAGCGGAGATCCCCGTTCGCTCGAAGGATATCGTAGAGGCGAAATTTTCGAATACCTCTCTCATGCCCGAAGTGTTCGATAGCCTCCTAAGCACCCAAGAAATCGCCGATATCGTCGCCTACCTGAAAGAAGCGAAATGAAACCAAACAGGATCAACCCAAGCGTTAAAAAAATGGATCGCCCACGAAGGACACGAAGATCACGAAGTGGCTGATGGCCCTGACCCACGACTTCTTCGTGATCTCAGTGTCCTTCGTGGGCAAAAAACTCTATTCAATATTAATAAACCCGACAAAGTTAATAACAAGAACAGCATGAACGAATCGAACAATCCCCAGCGCGGTATTCATCGTCGCGATCTCATCAAAGGCGTTACGGCGGCAAGTCTGGGCCTTGCTGCAGGCGCGATCGGCGTTCCTGAATCGTTTGGGCAAGCCTCTGTATCCGGTTCGTCGCGACGAAACCTGATCCAGCTTGAGAATGCCAAGCCCGGCACGCGCGATTGGATGCTGACGAACACGTTCACCGATCCCGAGAGAGGTAGAAGCAACATTGGCAGCGGGCGTAGCACGTATATTGAAGGCTATTGCTCGGCCAACAGTGTGCGGGCGGGTGAGACGTTGCAGATTATGGTGAGCACGGATCCGGAGACCGCGTTCAATTTGGAGATCTTTCGAACGGGTTACTACAACGGAGATGGAGCTCGACTGGTGAAACGTTTTGACGCGCTCAGAGGCGTCCCTCAACCGGTGCCACCGGTTGGCGAGAACTACGTTCACGAATGTAACTGGGAACCCTCGGTTGAATTTACAATTCCTGACGATTGGTTGAGCGGTGTTTATCTGGGAAAACTGACTGGAGAGTACACGGGAACGCAGAGCTACGTCATCTTTATCGTGCGCGATGACCGTCCCTGCGATCTATTGTTTCAATGCAGTGACCTGACCTGGTCCGCCTACAACCGATGGCCCACCGATTTCTCCATTTATTCCAGGCATGAAGGGCGTTCTAGTACCAGCGTGCCCAGCGGATCGGTGAGCTTCGATCGGCCTTATGCCTTGTTCACTCACCCGGTCAATAAGATCAAAGCGTCCGTGGGTTCAGGCGAATACTTGCCCTGGGAGTTTCCATTGTCCTTTTGGCTGGAACAACACGGTTACGATGTCTCCTACATTTCGAATGTCGATACGCATGCCGATCCGAAGGGCTTGCTGCGGACGAAAGGGTTCATCTCGGTAGGACACGACGAGTATTGGTCATTGCAGATGTACGACAATGTACTCAAGGCGCGTGACGAAGGCGTCAGCCTGGCGTTTCTGAGCGCCAATGCCGTTCTTTGTGTCGTACCGATGCTACCTTCTTCAGACGGTACGCCCAATCGCACTATTCGTCGGGAAGGTTGGTTTTTCCCGCCCGAATATGGGAGTGGTGACGAACGGAGATCGCCCAATCAGGAAGGATTCGAACCCGTCATGGGGCCGGATGGCGCTTTATTGATGGGAAATCGGACGACTCCTCCGGTCATGGGAGCCGGCGATTGGACCTGCGCTAAACCGAAGCATTGGCTCTTTGAAGGGACCGGGATGAAGAAGGGGGACTCGATCGAAGGACTCGTTGGCTGGGAGTGGCACGGTGCCCCCATGATGGACTTGCCCGGAATGCAGATCGTCGCCGAAGGCGAAACCTTGATGACCGGTGGAAAAAATCCGGGTCATTACACCGCCACAATCTACGACGGCCCCAAGGGCAACGTGGTCTTCAATGCCGCCACCATCTGGTGGGCCAACGGCTTGTCCAGCCCGCCGGGACACAAAACCCCGGTCAGGCATGGCGTCGCTCAACAAGGAGTCGATGAGCGCGTGCAGCAAATCTCTCACAACCTCTTTCAACGCATGATTCGTTAGAAGTTCTTAATCTTAATCTTAATCCCCGCTCAACCCGAGGAGAGAAACCGGATTAAGATTAGGAGTAAGATTAAGATTAAGAAGAACCGATACCACCACTGCTCACCCTTAAACTCTTAATCTTAATCTTTTCTGTTTATCTCCAAACCACATGAACCAATCGAACAACCCCAAGAACGGCATCCACCGTCGCGATCTTATCAAAGGCGTTACCGCGGCTAGCCTAGGTCTTGCCGCTGGCTCAATCGGTATTCCGGATTCACTCGGACAAT
>JAJFLS010000054.1 GCA_021772595.1 Opitutales bacterium | reverse complement strand
TGCTCCCGACCATCCTGGTATTCTGCCAATGGATCTACGCAGCCACCGCGATAATTTTCGGCCTCTGGTACCTCCAGCGGTCCGTCGATTTCCCGAATTCACGCGACCGTGAAGCTTCCGCGAGAAAGCTTTTCTTCAATTCGATAATCTACCTGCCAGCCGTTCTCTTCAGCCTCGTGATTGATCGCTGGATACTCGGGTAGCTGCCAGCGAACCTCCTTTATTCGTCCACGTCATCGACCATGGAAATAAGCGACATACCAGCGCTGAACGCCGCCCTCAACAGCATCGCGACGATCCTCATCGTCACGGGCCTCGTTTTCATAAAAAAAGGAAACAAGGAAGCGCATCGGGCGTTCATGACAGCGGCGTTGATTTTCTCCGTTTTCTTTCTAGCCGGATACGTCTACCACAAGTACGCCGCCAATTGGCAAAACCGATCAATCGGAGCGGACGGATGGATAAAGGGCATCTATTTGGTGATGCTGCTCACTCACGTCCTTCTCGCGATGGCGATCGTGCCGCTGGTATTGCGCGTTTTCTATCTCGCGATCAAAGGCCGATTCGAGAGCCACAAGCGATGGGCCCGATGGACTTATCCGATCTGGCTCTACGTTTCCGTTACTGGAGTCTTGGTTTACTTCTCGATTTATGTTTGGTTCCCCTCTGTCGCTAGCTAGACCGAAGCTGCGGCGCACCAACACGCTATGACCTGGGAAATCATTTTCGTCTTCGCCCTGCTCGCGCTCGCGCTGGCGAGCTTCGTATGGGAGAAGCTCTCTCCGGACCTTACCGCGCTTTCGCTCTTCGCCGTTCTATTGGTCACAGGGCTGCTCTCGCCGGAAAAAGCCTATTCGGTGTTCGCCAATCCGGCGCCGATCGCGGTAGGAGCGATGTTCATTATTAGCGCGGCTCTCGACAAATGCGGCCTCATTGATCGGCTAGCCCATGCGCTTGATGGGCTTTCGAGATTCAGCTACCGGCCATTTCTGCTCTTTATCATGGTAATCGCCGGGTTCGTGTCGGCCTTCATCAACAACACGCCAGTAGTCGTGGTAATGCTTCCGGTCGTTCTGACGCTTTCCAAAAAAATCGGCGTCGCGGGATCCAAGGTGCTCATCCCGCTTTCCTACGCGTCGATTCTCGGCGGCACTTGCACGCTTCTCGGCACGAGCACCAACATCATCGTCAGCGGCGTCGCCGAATCCGCAGGCGAGGAACCGCTGGGCATGTTCGAGTTCGCATTCGTCGGCGTGCCGCTATTCATCTCCGGTCTTCTTTACCTGTTTATTTTCGGCAATAAAGTCCTGCCGACTCGCGAAACGCTCACCTCGATTCTCTCGGACGAGGAACGGCGCGAATATATTACCGAAGCATTCGTCAATACCGGCTCGGATGTCATCGGAAAGAACCTCAAAGACTCGGGCATCCAGAAAGTCAACGGCATCCGCGTAATCGATATCATGCGATCAGGCGTGACGCTTCAGACTCGATTGAACGAAGTTATCCTGAAAGCGGGCGACCGACTCGTTCTGGCCTGCCGCGCATCCGGTGTCGCGAAAGCGCGAAGCTTGGAAGGCCTCGATTTCGTAGCGGAATCCAATCTCGATCTCGAGCAGATCGCGGCTCACGAGGGCATGATGGTCGAAGGCATCCTCGGGCCGAATTCCGAAGTTCTCGGCAAGACCATCGAAGAGGTGAATTTCCGTCAGCGCTTTCGCATGGTCGTGCTTGCTGTTCACCGAAAAGGAAGGAATTTGCGCGACAAGCTCGGCTCCTTGCGCTTGGAATTTGGTGACACGCTTTTGCTATTGGGAACGGACGGAGCCATCCAAAACCTCCGGGCGAGTGAAGACATTATTCTCATGTCGGACAGCGGCATCCAATCCAAGGTTTCGAAGAGGAAAATTGGAACCGTTATCGCCGCAATCGCAGGCGTCGTCATCTGCGCCACGACCGGAATCGCCCCAATCGCCATAGGAGCGATCGTAGCGTGCGTCGTTCTCTTTCTCGCCAATTGCATTCGCCCCAAAGAAGGCTACGCGGCGATCCAATGGAATCTCCTCTTCATCATCTACGGCATGCTTGGCATGGGAATGGCAATGGAGGAAACCGGCGCATCGCTCTGGCTCGCCAATACATTGATCGGAGTGGTCACCACATTCGCTTCTCCCGAATGGCAGCCCTACATCATGCTCGCCTGCGTTTATCTGCTCACCAACATACTGACCGAGGCGCTTTCGAATAACGCCGCTGCAGTGCTCATGGCGACCATCGCTATCGGCATCGCCGAATCGCTCGGAGTGAGCATTCGCCCCTTCCTATTCGCCGTCGCCATCGCCGCTTCGTCAAGCTTCGCTACGCCGATCGGCTACCAGACCAACACCTATGTCTACGGCGCGGGCGGTTATCGGTTTTCCGATTTCGTAAAAGCAGGACTTCCGCTGAATATCCTTTGCTTCATCACCTCGATAATCATCATTCCCCTCGTTTGGGAATTCTAGACGGTTCGCTCTCGAGACGGGCTCAATTGCCGGAGAGAGTGTCCAATAGATGCAATATACCGCATTTTTAATCCGGGGCGGCGCCCGGAGCCTACCCGATGCTCGAGCTTCGCTCGAGAAATAGGTAGTGCTCGGGCGCCGCCCCGAGCCTTTTCGGCATTTATCGGACAGTGTCTGAGAGACTGTTAAATAAACCCGCTCCTACAATTTGGGAAACGCACGGATTTTCGACTTATTGGGCAACGCCCGACACATACACCTCGTAGCGACCTGCGACATCGGCCTGCAACTCGTCGCCCTCATGCATGTAGATGCGGTAGCGAAACGTAACGGATTGACCCGCAGGAACGGTCAGGTTTCCCGTGCCCTCGGGTTTCTTTTCAAAGTGATGCAACCCGAATGGATTCGCCGCGAACAGGCCGTAATCGCGCACGTGCCACCACGTCGGATGCCGCGGATTTCCAGGATGGTCGAAGATCGCTACGCCCAAGGTCTTGCCTTCCACCAGCCCGTAGTAGTCGCACCAGGCGGCGCGCTTCCCCCACGTATCATTATTCCGATGACCGGAACTTTGCACGATGGTGCCCACGGGTTTGCCGACGTTGAATTCGTTTGGCTTCAATCGCATGGTTTCGGATAGACGCAGGGCCATGGAACCTTCCTTCGTATCGCCCAACACTAGTGGCTCGTCGCCCGCGAATATCGTTACTTCGAAATCGATCAATCGTTCGTTCGAAGGACGACGGTATACCCGGAAAGTCCGCTCGTCCGTACACACAATCGTTCCATCCGGGGCAACCCAATTGTTAGCGGATCGAATTTCGCCGGAATCCGCGTCGGATCGAATTTCGATGAAACGGTCGTGGACGATGGAGCCTGACTTCGGCGACTCCGCCCAGAAATCCACGCCATTGACATCGCCATGCGAATACCAGAGCGATCGATGGTGCTTGTGGTCCTGGGCTTCGCCCTCGACCGCTTTCATCGGAAAACTCCGAGTCACCGCCAAATCTCCCGGCCCCACAACTGGATAAAAGTAAACGTGAGGAGCGCCTTTGAAATGGTAGTTCGTGAACAGCTTGCCATCAATTTCCACTCGAAGATGATCTTGCTCTTCTGTGATAACCACCCCTTCCCCTATAGCAATCGTGGAACAGAAGGCCAGGTAAACAACGAAACAGACGGACAGCGCTACTTTGCTACGGAATGAGGGTATCGACATGGGAATCAGTCTGATACCCTCTGAGCGACATGTCCAATAAGTATTCAGTATTGGTAGAGTTCTCGACACCGCCGCATTCGCGACGTAGCTACTTCGAGAATTCGAA
>JAJFLS010000530.1 GCA_021772595.1 Opitutales bacterium | reverse complement strand
TCGGGGCGATCGTGCCGTCCTTGCCCTTCTCCGGAACGTTATGAAAGAAGGCAAACAGGCGGTAGAAGTCTTCCTGAGTGATGGGGTCGTATTTATGATCGTGGCAGCGGGCGCAACCGACGGTAAGCCCGAGAACGCCCTGCCCTACCGTTCTCAATACTTCGTCGAGTTCTTCTTGGCGGGCGTTGCGCATTGCGGCTTCGTCACGACCGATTTGGCCGGGGAGATTTGCGGGTCCTGCTACCAGAAATCCGAGAGCTGCATCTTCGCCGACCGTATCCCCAGCGATTTGTTCGAAGACAAATTGATCGTAGGGCTTGTCGGTATTGAACGCGGCGATGACCCAGTCGCGATACGGCCAGGCATTAGAGCGGACAAAGTTCGTTTCGAAACCAACGGTTTCCGCCCATCGAATCACGTCCAACCAGTGCTGGGCCCAGCGCTCGCCATAACGAGGCGATGCCAACAGTCGATCCACCAGTTTTTCGTAAGCCTGCGGATCTCGATTCGCTACAAAGGCATCTACCTCTTCGGGAGGCGGCGGCAAGCCAGTTAGGTCCAAACTGACCCGTCGGATCAAGGTTCGTCGATCCGCTTCCGGGTTTAGCGTCAAACCGTTAGCGTTCAATTCGTATTCGATGTAAGCGTCGATCGATTGATGCTTGGACTTGGACAAAGGTTGGTAGGCCCACCAGGACTCATCCGCCTTCGACGCTTCTTTGAGAACCAACCCTTCCGGCCACTCCGCTCCCGCATCGATCCAAGCAGCGAGCGCCTTTGTTTCCTCTTCGGTCAACGCATCCCCCTCCTCCGGCATTTCAGGGGCTTCCTCGTCTTCCAGCGGCAAGGTAATCCAATAGAGCATGCTTTCCTCCGCATTCCCTGGAATCACGTACTCCTCGCTGGCCGCCTGGATTTCTTCCAGGGTGGCCATGGAGAAATCGCCTTCCTGCTGGTTCGGGTTATGGCACCCTAGACACTTCGCTTCGAGAATCGGAGCAATGTCCTTTTCGAAGCTCAACCCTGTAGTTTGATCGAGATCGCTGGCCCCGTTAATCGCGAGCAGACTTCGAGCCAGTAGAATGGCTGCAATAGTCAGTCGACGCGTTTTGCCTGGGGCGGACATGTTGGAATACTCTAGTACAAATAGAAGAACTTCAAGGTGCAAGAAACACGTGAAGACGGTTTAAAACCGCGAAGGGCGCTAAGTTATTTCAGTGTAGGCGAAATAGTGATCCCGAGCTCTTCCACGCGAGTCCCTCGCGTAGCTACGCAATTGATGATCCCGAGCTTCGCCGAAGAGCAAGGTGGCATGGACATTTCGTCAGAACTGTGGCTAGATCGGAGCGAATTGATATGCGAACCTGTTCATAGATCAAGGGTAGAGCAGTTCCGTATAACTCGTTTTTTGTATTCGTTTTTCTGATCATATGCAATTTTAGTCAAGGTGACCTACGGTCACACAGGTGTCGTTGCCACGACAAAAGATTTCATCCTTAGTCTGCCATCAGTATTGATCGGGAAACCTGCCGTCGTTTTAGAGACACCTATTTGGAGAGAAGCGACAACCTGACAATTCATTTTCTGCATAACATTATTATAGGTATCGCATTTTTCGCGTCATTTAGCGTGTTTCGCGGACCAAATTTCTTCTTCATTGATTGCCCCTTCCGTCAAAGAGACTGATCATAACGCATCCAACATATCCTGAAATTGCTTGTACGAGGTGTGATGATGATCCGCCGCCGATTTTTGGAGTCCCCAGGTGTGCAAGATAACAGGGCCATCATAATCTACTGACTTTAATGCGTCTAACAACTGGGACGAATTATAGTCGCCCATAGTCAAAGGCTGGATACCGCGCTTCCATCCTTCCAACTCATTCATCGCATCTACGTCGGCGCCGTTTATCGAAGGCAATCGTAGCCAAGGCTTAATCTTGGCCGCTACTTCATTAAGGCGATCCCCGTTGCCCGCTTTGATTTCATGACAGAGATGGAGCGACACGAAAAGGTTGTCGCTTCCTACTTCCTCGAGATAGGGTATCGCATCTTCCGCTGATTCGATGAGGCAAATGCTGAGAGGATTACCGCCAGACCAGTGTGGATAGATAACCAGCTCGACCCCACCCGCCTTGGTACGTTCCGCTGCGGATTGCAGGAAATCGACGATCTCCTCACGTTCGACCGTTTTCCCACCTCGGGCACGCAAGATAACCCAAAGCTTTGCATCCGATTTCTTAAGGGCTTTAATCACGTTATCAAGATAAGCATTTTGCGCAGCGATATCCTTTTCGAAATAAATGACGACGTAACCAGCGTAAACCTCGAATGAGTCATCACCTACTACTGATTGATAACGCTCCAGCGTCTTAAGCTCTTTCGGATTCGTCAAATTCAGAACCAATCCCTCGTAGCCAATCGATTTCAATTCGCCAATCTGACTAGCCTCGTCCTCGCCAAGTCGGGCGAAGTCGAAATTGAAGGTCCCGAGCGGATAGTCGGTCTGACTCGATTCGTCTGTCGACGAACAGGAAGCCGTTAAAGCAACAAGCAAAAGCGCAATTAAGGAAAGTATCTTCATGATAGGTTATAATTTAAACCACGGAGAGATCATTAAAAACCGTATCCAAAATCCTCCGCACCTCCGTGAACTCCGTGGTTTATAAAACGTTCTAATTTACTCGCCTCCTAGGACACGATTAATTCCATCGTAGCAACCTTGATAGATCACAAGTGCAAGCTCTTCCGCTTCTTCTTTGGTTGCGCCTTCTACGTTGAATGAGCTGTTCCAGTGAAGCCTACACGAATTCTTACCTGTAGGCACGAGTTTTACCCAGGCTTGGTAATTTCGGAAAGACATCGGGCTGCCGTTGAGTTCGATTATTGCGTAGCTGAAGGTCATGGCCTCGTCATCGAATTGCTTCAATCGCTCGACAACTATGCCTCCGCCTGCGTCTTCGGAAATTGTGAGATGCCGAACAGTCCCGCCGTTGCTCAAGCGGCTCTTCGGTACCGCTGCATGATAGTCGGGCAGCGTGTTGAAGCCGGCGATCAATTCCCAAACGACAGCTGCTGGAAAATCCAATTCTTGCGAGGTTTTAACATTTATGTCTTTCGCCATGTTTTTTGGTAAATCCGCATTCGCGAGTTGGAGGCCGATGCCTGAGATCGTCAGAGCAAAGAGGAGGGCCCGGGAAAGCATTTTAGGAGTTAGATTAATTTGGGGATCACTTGAAGTCATGGAATAAGGTTGTTTGAAACCAGTGAAGACTACTACGAAAAAGCTCATGCTTGGACGTCCAAACGATGTGCAATTCGTGCCAACAAGCGTCGCTCATCCGGAATTGCGCTCCGCGGCAGGCGTCGTTCCGAATCGCGTGCGATACGACCTGATGAAGCTGGACGCATTATTGAACCCGCTTTCGGCTCCAATTTCGCTGATGGTTTTTCGAGTTGCCTGCACGAGCATCCGGGCGTGCTTCAAGCGATTCTCCTGAATCCAGTTTCCGGGAGTTTGGCCAGTCTTGCGTTGGAAAGCGCGTTTGAACGAGGACAGACTTCGATTGGAAAGCCGGGCGTAGTCCTGAAGGCTAAGAGGGGTTAGCATGTTCTCGGAAACAACGTACTCGGGATCGGTGCGCGTCTCGTCGAAAATTTCGCCGAAAAACGCCTTCAACTCAGGGGCAACTGGCGTATCCAGCAATAGGAGAAGCAGCTCTTGCAGCTTCATCGTGAGGAGCTGTTCCAGAAAGCTTCCCTCGTAGCCGAAGCAGCTCAGAATCGTATCTCGAAAACCTTCTAGAGCTGGCGACATCTCAAGGATGAGCATTTCGCTGTTCTCAGAAGAAGGCGCCCTGGAATCCGTATCCGAAATATCGAGGCCGAGCCAGAAATTCTGCAAGGTAGACTCGTTGAAGAAAATCGAAATACTCTCGTATCCAGAGTTTTGAGCCACACTCTCGCAAAGTAGATAGCATCCGCGTTTGAGAAAGATCGCTTTGCCCGCTTCCACTACGATTTCCTTTTTCGGAAAGCGAAATACCTTCGCCCCCTTGGAAACGAAAATAAGCGTATGCTCAGTCACGAATACGTTGCGCGGCTTTTGTTCGACGCGTTGATGGTATTCGCCGAAGCAAAGATCACCGGCTTGAAGGAAGCGGCTGTTGGGCGCTTCGGTTAGGTCTCCCGGAATGCGGAGCAGGTTAGATGTGGATGAACTTTTCAATTTTTTAGGAGGGTGATAAATACGTCCTTTTTAAATTAATAGGCATGTCTCGGAACTTTTCAATACACGTTATCTTGAAAGTAACTTCGATGTGTTATCTTCAGGAAAATCAGCTTCCGAAGTGTTGATTCGAGTGCGGTTCACCTGAGCAAGCTTGTTGATTTTCCAGCCTTCCGAGGTTCTTTCGAGCCACAATTCATATTGGCCGAAAAGGAGCGTGTTATCCATAGGATCGCCGGTCTCGTCGTAGTGTCGCGCATTTAGAGAAGCGACAGCGTAGGCCGTGTCTCCCTCTATCTGAATCATGAGCGGAAATCCCAGATGCTGCGTACTGGTGAAGCGTTGGAAGAATTTATCCAAACCCTTCAAGCGCTGCTGATTGTCAGTGTCACTGTAGTCCTCGCCACGGCGCTGCTGGAACGACTCCTTGAAGATTTCTCCATGCAAGGACCAGTTACGCGTATCGACACTATAGGCGTAGGTGGTGATGATGTCTTCGATCTCCGCCCGATCGATCAGGTAATTGATTTTCGCCTCTAAGGAAGCGTTTCGAATATCCAGGCGAGCTGTCCGCCACGCTTCAGCCGTGATTCGCGAGGGCTGAGGATGCTTGGGCGCAGGCGGGAGTTCTCCAGTAAGAGAAGTAGACAGAAACAGCGCTGAGAAAAGGCACTTCAAAAATGGGGCAATGCGAAGATTCGAGTATATTTTCATGGGTGAATTATTAACCGCAGAGTACGCGGAGATCGCTGAGACCTTACTAGTATACCCTCTGCGTACTCTGCGGTTTATTATTGTTTTGGTGATACATTAGAGAAAATCGCATCCTACTCGATTCGTAATGATGTGCAGAAAAGGTCAAATAGCGCCCATCATCACTTATTTGAGCGCAACCCAGTTTATGATGAGCTACCTTAGGTCTACTTAATTGAATTACTTTTCAACCGCTCGATCGATCAAATGTAGTACAGGCATCTTGCCTGTATCCACAGGCTGGAATCCTATGCTACTCTATACTTAACAGTCTCTTAGCTCCAAAGCCGCTTCGAATCTCTCACGCAACTCTGACTCTTGGGCGCCTAGTTTCGAGCGACCGTTTTCCTTGGCATACAGTTCCGAAAAATTGACGTGCGATTCCGGCGTTACGCGATTTTCGACTCCGCAGTAATCGTAATATCGATTCACCGCCGCCACACCGTCTTCGATAGCAGCGTCAACGAGAACGATCGCATGAGCTAAGATAGCCCAGTCTCCATCGCGAGAAGCACATGCCCTCCAACGTTGCGCCGTCCCAGCCAACTTACGCCCATCGACCGCCACATTGAAACGACCATCGCAAAACGATTGATTGATCGATCCATAGCTCGCCTGATTCCCGAGGCTTTCCACCCAAGAAATCAGCGGATTGCAAAGCCAGCGATAAATGCTCTCCAAGTTTCGACCTTCTTCCTTCCCTACTCGAAAAACCGTTGAAACATTTAGCGTCCCCGCTCCCTGTGGAGTAACATCGCCGCCGGTGGGACGTAGATAAACCGGCCATCCAATCTCATCCATATTTCGACGGGCATCTCCGAAGGTCTCACTCCTCAAATAGGAACGCGGTGCGATCAAACAAGGCTTCGTCTCCCATACCAAGCATCTCTTTTCCCTACGCCCTGCCACAACGTCTTCAAGCAGAGCCGCCTCGCGTTTCAATGCGTCGTCAGGTTCTAGATACGGCATAAACGTTTAGTACATTGTACTAGAAATAAGGTGAACAAAAACGAATAAAATCTAAACCATAGATTTCCTAGATTAGCGAAGCCGCCCCTCGACGGAGCTCTGGGTCCTGAGGTTCTCGAACGGGCAACCAAAGATGATTTACCGTCCTTCTGGTCTCGAACCTTTTGTCCGCACCGCGGACACCTATTTCCTGACGTAGGAAGGATCTAGCGAACGCAGAGAGCGATGTTAAAAAACAATTTCGAACAACGCTCGTTCCTCGCTTGTTGCTGCTACGCATCAAATAGGTGTCTCTACGAGCCAACAGGTTCGAGTCAGAAGAAAACCCTACTGGATCAAGCCGATCATATCGCCTTTCGATACAACATCGTCGATCTCAGCCTCGATAAAAAGCTTCCCGCTCGATGGAGCCGCAATCTCGAATTGGGCTTTCTCCACCATAATCTCAACGAGAGGCGATCCTTTCTCTACAAGCCCTTCATCCGGGGCGAGCCAGTTCGTGATCACGCACTGGTCATCCCCTTCCCACAGATTCTTGGGAATCAAAATTTCAGTATCCATATTTACAAGACTTAACTGCCCACGAATAACACGAATTGGCACGAATGAAGGTCCTTCAGGCCCAGTATTATTCGTGAAAATTCGTGCCATTCGTGGGCAAAAATCAATCGCTACTCACAAATTGATTTCCCTCAAACCGAGACTGCGTCACCTTTCACCATGGATTGATAGGCATCTACGATCTTATCCGCATTCGGCATGCAAAACTGCTCGAAATGCCGCGAGAATGGTATTGGCACATCTGGATACGTTACCCTACGCGGCGAGGCTTTTAGCTTCGAAATATCATGCTCCGTCACTGTGGCGATAATTTCGCCCGACACCCCGTAGCTATTATAATCCTCATCGACCACGATCAAACGCCCCGTCTTCGCCACTGATTCGATCACCGTCTCACGGTCTAGAGGTACTAAGGAACGCAGGTCCACCACTTCGGCGCTCACGCCAGTCGCGGCGAGTTTATCGGCGGCTTTCAACGCGTCATGCACACCCATCGCCAGGCCTACGATCGTAACATCCGATCCTTCTCGAACGACCTTCGCCTTTCCGATTTCGATCGTGTAGCTATCTTCCGGTGTCGCAACGGTAGCGCCTGGCTCGGTGCCAAGCCAGCCCATGCCCTGCAGTCCCTTGTGGAACATATAGATCACTGGATTGTCGTCGCGAATCGCCGCATTCATGAGTCCCTTCGCATCGTATGCATTCGATGGAGACACAACCTTCATTCCCGGCATGTGAGCGAAAGTTCCATACAAACACTGCGAATGCTGACCCGCATCGGAGTAGCCGCCGCCTACGGCCGTCATCAATACCATCGGTACGTTGATTTGGCCGCCTGAGAAGTAGTTGTTTTTCGCTCCGTTGTTGTAGATCGCGTCGAAACAAACCCCAATAAAGTCGACGAACATCAATTCTACGATCGGCCGCATTCCATCTTGAGCCGCTCCCACGGCCGCCCCAATGAAAGCCGTCTCGGAAATCGGGGTGTTGCGAATGCGCTCTGGGCCGAATTTCTCAAGAAGCCCTCGTGTATTTCCGTACACGCCGCCTAGCGCGGCGATATCTTCTCCCATCACGAAAACATTTGGATCTTTCTCCATTTGCTGTTCGATGGCTTCCGCCATGGAACGTGCGATAGTGAGGTGCCGGTCGGTATTTAAATCTTCACTCATTGTCGTACTGTGTTTCTAAAGTTAAACATTACTGTATCTTTCAAGCGAATACAGAGGTTAAAGCCTCGGCCTCTGGCGCGTATTCGCTCTCTCGAGCAAAGGCGATCGCCTCATCCACTCGCTGTTGAGCTTTATTTTGCAATCCGGCAATCGCCGCCTCGTCCGCATGCCCTTCATCCAATAAAAGCTTACTCAACTGGGGAATCGGATCTTTCGCGAAAAGAGCATCCTTTTCACCCTCCGGGCGATAACCTTCAGCATCTCCCATAAAATGCCCTGCCAGGCGGTAGGTTTCAATTTCGATCAAACTGGGACCCTTACCCTCACGAGCTCTCGCGATCGCCTCCCCGGCAGCTTCATAAATCGCTATGGGGTCGTTATCCTCGACATAGTTTCCCGGCATATCATATCCTGCAGCTCTCACGGAATTTCGCGGCACTGATGTCGATGATTCTTTGGATACAGATACGCCCCATCCATTATCTTCGATCACGAAAATAACCGGCAATTTCCATAGAGCCGCCAAATTCAAGGACTCATGAAACGCTCCTTGATTCGCCGCGCCCTCGCCGATGAACGAAACCGCAACACCCGCTTCATTACGTAGTTTGCGCGACAAGGCCGCCCCGCACGCAGGGCCCATTCCTTGGGCGATAATTCCCGAACAGCCAAAGTTCACTTCCGCATCGAACAAATGCATGTGCCCCCCGCGGCCGCCGCTCAGCCCCGTTTCCTTTCCGAAGATCTCCGCTGCCATGCGATTCAAGTCGACGCCTTTGGCGATCGCCTGATGGTGCGAACGGTGCGTCGCAGTGACCACATCTCCCTTTGCCAAATGAGCGCATACGCCCACCGCGACGGGCTCTTGTCCATTAGACAAATGCATCTCTCCAGGGATGGGACCATTCGTCATATTAAAAGCGGGAGTCTTTCCCTCGAAATATATCTTAGCGATTATCTCTTCGAAACGACGGCTGGTTTCCATTGTTTCGTACATCCACAACAAAGTACTTTTAGAAGGTTTCATAATGGCTCAATGCGGTAAGCGATAAAAACGTTTGGGGTTATATACGAATGGATTGAGATCATCCAATCAACTGAACCGATCAAATCCTCTCTCTCGATCTACATCTACCCGAAAGTGCATACAGATAAGTCCAATTGATATGCATATAAAACAAACGAATCCGTCTCCTCGATTTCTCACCCCAAACCGCCCCGCTACAAAGAATAGCGGACCCTAACTCTACTTAGCTAAAATAGTTGAAACAGCTTATCCTAAATCGAAAAAGGTAGGGAGCACTGGCTCAGTCCTCCGTTCTGAAACGTTTTGGAGGACCGAGCCGGTTCTCCCTACCCTCCAAAGCCCCATTTAGCCAAGTAGCCCCAAGGCCGCCAATTGGGTTCGGGGAAGGAATTGTCGATGAATTAACCCTTTGAGCACACTTTTGCCTATTGGATTCCGAAGCGAATCAAACGAACATCTCACATGTGCCTCCCCTTATCTCCATGCTTCGCCCCCAACGATTATTAAGCCTCGCCTTCCTTCTCAGTGCCCTATGCCTGGGTGCCGACCGGAATTGGCCGACCTATCTGGGAGACAACACCTCGAGCCAGTATTCGTCGCTAACCCAAATCACGCCCAGTAATGTGGCTCAACTGGAAGTGGCCTGGACATTCGATGCGTCGCAGTTTCCTACCAAGAATCGTTTTCTTCTCGAATGCAATCCGCTCATCATCGACGGCACCTTCTACGGCACAGGCGGAAACAAGATGCTCTTCGCCCTCGATGCGGCGACGGGCGAGCTTATCTGGCGCTTCGATCCCTACGAAATAGAGCACGGCGATAACGCGCCCAATGTAAATCGCACTTGGGCCAATCGCGGCGTTCACTATTGGAGCGACGGCAAGAGCGGGAGAATCATCTACTCATCGCAGCATTTGCTCTGTGCAGTAAATGCCGAAACGGGCCAATTGATCCCGTCCTTCGGCAATAAAGGCGTCGTCGATCTCCGAAAGGGGCTTGGTCGGGAGGTAGACGATCTTGCCTATGCTCCTACTACTCCCGGAGTCGTATTCGAAAACCTGCTAATCCTCGGCAGTCGGGTAACCGAAGCCCTGCCGGCCTCTCCCGGCCATATCCGAGCATTCGATATCCGAACCGGCGAGCAGGTGTGGCGATTCAACACCATCCCGCACCCAGGGGAATTTGGATACGATACTTGGCCCGAAGACGCTTACCTCAGAGCGGGCGGAGCCAACACCTGGACCGGCATGGCCCTCGACGAGGAACGCGGACTCGTCTACTGCCCGACCGGGTCCCCATCATTCGACTACTACGGAGGTGATCGCGTCGGGCAAAACCTCTTCGGCAACAGCCTCCTCTGCCTCGATGTTCGGACCGGAGAGCGCAAGTGGCATTTTCAGGCGATTCATCACGACATCTTCGATATGGATCTGCCGTCTCCCCCCAATCTCTTCACTATGCAGCGAGACGGAAAAGAGATCCCCGCAGTCTCTTTGTTGACCAAGCAAGGTTACGTCTACGTATTCAATCGAGTAACTGGCGAGCCGCTTTTCCCCATTGAGGAAGTGCCGGTCCCCGCTTCTGACCTTCCTGGCGAGAGCGCTTGGCCGACCCAGCCACGCCCCTTGAAACCCACTCCTTATTCACGTGTCGAGTTTCCAATTACAGAAATCAATGACGTGCTCCCCGAATCCAAGAAAGAGATTCTCGCCAAATATCAATCCGTCGAGCCGCACGTCCCCTTTCTCCCTTTGAGCGATCAACGCGATACGATTATTTTTCCCGGCGTATGGGGTGGCGTCGAATGGGGCGGAGCGGCCATGGATCCTGACGGCATCCTCTATTTCAATGCCCACGATATGCCGGCTCTTAATACGCTGATGGATACAAGCGCTCATTCGCTCGGCGAAGCGATCTACAATCGAAATTGCCTCCACTGCCATGCAGCCGATCTGCAAGGAGGCGAAGCTTTCGGGCAAATCGTCCCCAACTTAATGGGCGTTGCGAGTCGATTGAAGCCTCAGGAAATCGCCCAGATAATAAGGGATGGAAAAGGAACCATGCCGCCATTCGCACATCTTGCGGGGAACGAAACCAATCACCTGATCAAATTCCTCAGGGAGTCAGAGGAATTTGATGCGTATCCAAATTTCAGTGATAAAGGAACCGAACCCCTCATGCCCTATACGCACACGGGTAACAAGATGTGGAAAGATTCGCGCGGCTATCCGGCGATTAAGCCGCCCTGGGGCACCTTAAACGCTCTCGACCTGAGCACGGGGGAATACCTGTGGCAAACGGTGTTTGGCGAATTCCCCGAATTGATCGAGAAAGGTATCGAGCCAACGGGGAGAATCAGTTTCGGCGGTCCCGTCGTCACCGCCAGCGGCCTGCTCTTTATTGGAGCCAGCCTCGATGGCTATATTCGAGCTTATGATGTGAAGACCGGCGAAGAATTGTGGCGAGATAGGCTACCCTTTGGGGGTCAGGCCACTCCATCCATCTACGAAGTCGATGGGAAGCAATACATCGTGATCGGCTGCGGCGGTGGACGATCAGTGCCCAGCGGTGATATGTACGTCGCGTACGCGCTTCCGTAAACTCCTACGGTTAGGCCGAATAACTTCCGTTAGGAAAGCTCGAGAACCGATGTTCCTTTCGGTAAATCAATACACAGCTCGATTGCTTGCTCCTTGCGACGCCATTCACCGGACGATAACGGACCCGAGACTTGATAGCGCTCTTTCATTCCGATTGAGCCAGAGGAGGAACCAGCGGCGAGGTGCGGCCTCATCTCGTCCCCATCAACGGCATCGATCTCCAGCGTGAAACCCGGAGCTCCGACTGGCGCCTTGAACGTCATTGCCTTACCACTACGTTCGATTGCAGTCAATTCCTTCGCTGCCCAGTACCGAGCGATTTCACTGAGCTTCATCCAGCGAATCCGATCGCCGTAGGCTTCATTTATGCGTTTAACGATAGCCTGGAAACTCTTGAAGTTCTGCCCAGTGCCATTGGCATACATGTTGGGCCAATGGGTCAGAAAGCAAGCCGGCTCGCCCTTCTCAATCACCTCCACCATGCGACCCTGTTTAAAATCCGCCGTTATGTGGCGATCAACCACTTCATTCATCGGGTCGGGGTTGCCACCGTGCCAGGGGCCAAACCAGTCGCCTGTGCAGGAGGGAATATTCACAATGAAATCGGGGGATTCTCTGTCGATCCCTTTGGCTAACTCGACCCGCGGTAAAGTGCTCTCATCAGAACCGGTAACAACATACTTGAAATAGTGCGGCACCTCGACGTTAAAGACCGATCGGAGCGCTTGCATTCCGCCAATTTCAAGGTTTTCCATGGCCGGATTTCCAAAGCCGCCCGGTGTGGTAAACCCCTCGCAAGGCAGATCGACGTTTTTCAAAATCCGCAGGGCGTAGTCGATATAGGCTCCAATTTCGTCTGCGCTCTTTCCTTCACACCAACCGCCATTCTCCATCCAGTAGCTGCCATCCGATTTTTGCGGCAGCGGTCGTCCCGTCTTCAGATCAATCACTCGGGTGTGACTGATCATTTCAGGATGAATGTCCCAGTCCGGCATCATAAATTCGCGAACTAGTTTGAGACTATCGCGTAACTGGGAGCGGCTCCACCCGGGCATGGATCGATCGATCCAACCGACGCAAGCGGGATAAGGAACCACGGAGTATTTACCTTTTACGCCCTGCTCACGACAGAATTCCCCAAACTCTCGAACAAACGAATCGGGTATTTCTTTCGGCCAGGTCTGCCAGGGCACGTCGAAGCGTTCGGCACCTTTCGTACTGCTCCAGGCTTCGGCGAATTGAGGCAGGCAAAAGTGCCCCATATTCACCAGCGTGGTTGAGTCATCGATAATGAAAGAAACCGGCACCTGTCCGTAGGGATTGAGAACAGTGACGGAATTAGCCTGCTTCGGCCGTTCACCGGGAACGACCGGAAATAATGGCTCCGAAGAAAGTCGTGGAAGACCCAGGCCTACTCCAATTCCGGCCAAACCTGTAGTGGTGAGAAAAGTTCTACGGTTTACACGGTGCATGATACAGCAATCCTGCTTTAGAATCGGCCTAGTAGGCAACAGGGAATTCGAGGAAATCCGAAGGCATCGGCAACAGATTTTCAAAGATGTCAAAACGATAAGGAGTAACAAAAGATGACATGGGCAGATAGTCAGTCGCGATAGTCTTTGCTATCCTGCGGGACCGGGTCGTCTTCTCCGATTATTTGCCCTTCCCAAACAGGTACGCCGTCGTAGTAGGTGAGAATCCGAGCCCTACTTCCAGGAGTGGGACCATTATCGATTTTCGGTATCCACTTTCTCATGTTATTCATTACTCCCGGTCTTTTGGCAGCGAGGTTGGTCCACTCGTGGGGGTCGTTGAAGATATCGTACAATTCTTCGGCGCCGTCTACGTAGCGGATGTAGCGCCACTGCTCGTTTACTATGGCGAAATTCCCTTGATTGTGCGATGTAATGGCCGGGCGCTTACGCGGAGCATTCGCGCTGGTAAGTTGGCGCGATAGACTCAAGCCTTCCAGATGATCGACTTCGGGCAAGTCTGCCAGATCGACCAAGGTCGGATAAATGTCGAGCAGTTCGGCTGGCCGGTTGCACTCTTGACCAGGAGTGACTCCAGGGCCGGCGAATATAAGCGGGACCCGCGTAGAGTTGCGCCAGAGCGTGTTTTTCCCGGTAATCAACTTTTCTCCGAGGTGATAGCCATGGTCGCTCCAAAGAACGACAATCGTGTCATCGGTATGCCCTGTCTCTTCCAGAGCATCGAGGATGCGACCGACCTGGCTGTCAATGAAGCTGGTGGAAGCCATGTAGGAACGCACTAGGTTGATCGCCTGGTCATTCTCTTCGATCCACTTTTGCCGCGGCTCAGGCAGACTCCAGTGAGTCCACCAGGATGAACGCGGCGTGTCGTCACGATCGTCTTTCGGCATAGGCGGGAGGACAGACGCATCGTCGGGATAGAGGTCGAACCACTTTTGGGTGGCGAAACAAGGCACGTGGGGAAGAAAGAAGCCGGCGGTGAGAAAGAAGGGCTTTCCGTCCGGCATATCCTCCAGCATCTTAATCGCCTGCGTCGCTACGTCCCAGTCGCTTTTCGTCGTGTCGTCATTGTCGAGCGGCCAAACGCCCCAGTCCAAGAGCGGGTGATTTCCAAACGGCGTGGTCGGAATGAGCTTTTCAGGAGGCATCGGGATTCCGAATCCGCCACGAGCCCCCCAGTGCTGAAACTCGGGATTGGGCGTATCCGCCGGCTGAGTACGGAGGCTGTGATAGATTTTTCCGTTGCTGTAGGTTTGATAACCGTTGTTCCCAAAGTGCTGGGGCAGCGAAAGGAGGTCCTCCCACTGCGGCACATCGCGAAACCAAGGAGCCAGACCATGGACGCCGGTAGTGCTCGGACGAAGTCCCACCATGAGGCTGGTCCGGGATGAGTTGCAAAGCGGCGACTGGGTGTGGGCATTGGTAAAGAGGGTTCCCCGAGCGGCCAGCTTGTCGATGTTCGGGGTCTTGACCAAAGGGTGCCCGCCCATGCAGCCAATCCAATCGTTTTGATCGTCGATCGCGATGAAGAGAACGTTCGGTTTGTGGGCAAACACCAAACTCGATGCAAGCGCAAGAAACGAGGTGAGGAGAACAAGGAATCGAGTCATAGAATTAGGATTTTATAGGTTTAAATTGGAGATAAGGTTTCAGCTTTTTGGAAATTGTTTTTTGAATACGATGACTCATGGGAAGATAAAAGGGATGGTCGTTAGGCGAGCTTCATCTGCCCGCGGGTCTCACCCCAATCGCATCCGGGTCAAACAACTTTGGATCGAAATTTGGGTTGGGCACAGGGATGACGGCTCCCGTTTCCTTCAAATATTCTTCAATCATCCGATCCAGCTTTTGAACGCGTTCCGGCATCGCTGCCGCCAGGTTTTTCGACTCACTGATATCGTTTGAAAGGTCGTAGAGCTTGTAATCATGCTGACCGTTTTCGCCGCCGTGGAAAACGCGCGTTAGTTTCCATTTACCCGAGTGCACGGACATGGAAGGCGGCAACCATTCCGGCACGGGAACAATGCATGGGAAATAGGTGAAGATCCCCTCACGCTCGAGCTTCTGCCCTTGCAACGCCGGCCTGATATCAATGCCGTCCACCGGATGGTTTTCCGGCAGCGCGATGCCCTGCCCTTTAAGGATCGTCGTATAGAAGTCCGAGGTTTGGATGATCTCATCGCTACGGCTGCCCGGCGTGGTCAGTCCTGGCCAAACCACGATGCAAGGCACGCGCACCCCACCCTCTCGCATCGAATCCTTGCCACCGCGCAGCGGCGTATTCGATGTGACCGGAATACCTCCTCCCTCGGGGAGCCTGGTGTGGATATTGCCCCCGTTGTCCGAAGTGAAAATGATCACTGTATTATCGGCGATGCCCTTGCGTTCGATCTCGTCCAAGAGAGCGCCGACCGCATCATCAAGCGAATGCACCATGGCGGCATAGGTGGCGGACTTCTGCTCGCTGGCAGGATCGATCTCTTCTTTGTATTTCTGGATCAGCTCCTCCTTCGCATTCCAGGGACCATGAACCGAGAACATCCAGTAGTTCATGAAGAAAGGCTTGCCACCCGAGACATCGTTCAGCCACTTGATCGCCTCTTCGCTCATGCGATCTTCGATATGCTCCCCCGGATAGTTCTCCTTGATGTGCTTGAAACTCCAGGGAGCGACGTAGGTTTTTCCAGGTCCGGGACCGGTGTGATGCGGAACGTCGACATCAAAGCCATGCTCCAAGGGACTGTAAGGCTCCGCGCCCAGGTGCCACTTGCCGAAATGCCCCGTGGCATAGCCGGCCTGTTGCATCATTTTTCCAATCGTAGGCAAATTCGTATCCACGCGCGTGGCGGTTTCCACGGGCAGCGCTTTTTCGGAGGCTTTGGCCCGTTTTGCCAACTCAGCCTTCAGCACAACTTTTGGCGTATGATGCTTCGGCTGCGTGCTACCGTGACGCGCAGGAGTCTGCCCCGTTAGAAAGCTGGCCCGCGTCGGCGAACACAAGGGCGAGTTGGCATACGCCCGGTCAAACGTGCAACCGAGCTCTGCCAAGCGCAGGATGTTCGGCGTATTATAAAGCTTGGTATTGTCGTATAGCTCGGTGTCGCTCCAGCCAAGATCATCGGCCAGAATGAACACGACGTTCATTGGCTTTTCGGCGCCGTAGCTTGTGGCAATGATACCGGATGCGGCCAGAAGTGTAAGGAGGAAGTAGTTTCTCATATAAGCTTTTTCTTTCGTTTCAAATGAGGGATCGACGACAAGCGCCGAGGTATTTCAAAGGTCGCGACCGATCTCCGAGCGGTCATCGTTGTTGCAGTAGCTGAACGACTGCGTCGCACAGTGGCCGCTCGGAGATCGGCCGCTACCAATTTCAGCAACGATACGGATTGCTTGTTTCCCCTCCGTTTCTCCGTGAACTCCGTGGTAAACAATCTACTCATTGTCATTAATGTTTGGTTCGGTTCTGCGTTTCCAGCGAAGCAACGGCCGCCCATCAACGGCCAGGCACCTTCTTAGCGCTCGCCGGCAGCGGCGCCTCCTTAAGCGACAACATACCGCCTTCGGGCAACTGCTTTAATTCAACCTCTTTCATCTGCACGCGCATGGCAGGTCCGCGGTGCACCTGAAGAGCAATAACTCCCTTCATCAATCGTCCTTTCGGATCATGATCGATGATTTCGGAGCAAACCATTCCGTTGAGTTTATGCACCAGTTTGTTGCCGACCGCAATGATTTCGAAAGTATTCCATTCCTCCAGCTCGATTTGCTGAATAGGACCGGTCGTACCGGTAACCCACTTGTCGCCGGCTTGGTCCACGGTCACTTTCTGACCATG
>JAJFLS010000529.1 GCA_021772595.1 Opitutales bacterium | reverse complement strand
GCGCATGACCCAACCGATACGGTCGCCGCAAGCGACGCCCCTGTCAAAATAGATTTATTAGACGCCCTCTAACTTGATTTCGGTCAAGAAAGCTGTGCGGGATAGCCTGGGGTTCCCAAGGCCCTGCTTGGTTACTGTTTCAGATTAGCGAGGATTTCATCCAGGGGCACGCTCACTATCGCAGTGGCTGTGTCGCTCATGGCATAGGGCAAGACCACGTTGTTATTGTGGAGAAGCGCTCCGCAACTATATACCACGTTGGGGACATAGCCTTCGCGTTCGTTACCCTCGGGAGAAATCAGGGGCTCACGAAGGCGGCCGATCACTTTGGTGGGATCTTCTAGGTCGAGCAACGCCGCGCCGATGCAATACTTGCGCATTGGCCCGACTCCGTGGGTGATGACCAGCCAGCCCGCCTCTGTTTCGATGGGTGAACCGCAATTGCCGATTTTCACCGATTCCCATGATTCAGCGGGACGCATGAGGATCTGCGGATCGTTCCAATAATGCGGGTAGTCGGAAAACATGATGAAGAGGTTCTCATCATCCTGTCGCGAAAGCATAGCGTAGTGGCCATTGATGCGCCGGGGGAAGAGAGCCATGCCTTTATTCTGCACGGCGCTGCCGTTGAGAGTAAGGATGCGGAAGTGGAGGAAGTCCTCCGTTTCGATGAGCATTGGCAGGATGTCATGACCGTTGTAGGCCGTGTAGGTGGCGTAGTACATGACTGAGTCATCGTCGTCGACGAAGCGGACGAAGCGGGCGTCTTCGATGCCGTTGCTTTCATTGGGTGAAACCGGAAATATGATGCGTTCGCTCATTCCGAGTTTGGGTGAAAAGAGCAGTTCGTAATTGGAATCGGCAAGCCATTGGCTGCATTCGAGAGTACGCATGAGTTCGTGGCTCGCGGGTTGATTCTCATGACGGACCGTGCCGATGCTTTCATTCAGATCGCCGCGGGTGAACTCGTCATTTAGAGGAGCCATGACTGCGCCGACGTAGTCATTGTCGAAGCCCATCTCATGGAATTTGATGATGAAGCTTTTCTTGAGATAGCTGGGATTGGGCAAAATTTCCGGCACCGTCACGTAGGGAGAAACGTCATCGAGGCTGATGCTGCCTTTGGGAGCGATAAGGCCGGTTCGGAATTCGATGGACGAGATATGGCCTTCTCCCGTTGCGCGCAGACTCATGATGAAGCGTAGTCCTCCCTTGGGGACTCCGCTCTGGTCGGGGTGCGGCACGATCGAGGGGTTGAACAAAGCGGCGGATTCGAGTGCGTATTCCCCGGAGAAGAGAGCTCCAATGAGCAGCTGCCTCTTTGGGGAAATGGGACGCTCGGTAAAGATGTATGGAAGCACTTTCATGTAGTGCTCCCGTAGCAATGCTTCGATATCGAGATGTCGGGCGTCAAATTCCTCGCGCAGCGTTTGCAACTCCTGCTCTGCTTCCTCCTCCGACATTGCGAGCGCGCGGCCAATGATTCTCGCGATGCGTCCTTCGCCTCCTGGAATGAAAGGGCGGATGATGACTCGAGCGCTCTCGGGCAAGAGAGTGATCGCATGGCGACGAAGTTTAATGGAGTTCATACTGCAGCGTATAGAGGACTTACGACCAGGTGTTCGGCGAAATTCATTTCAGCGAGGGACAGGTGGAAGGCGAGGGAGGATTCCGCGCCCTGATTTTCATTGATCCGGTCGCGATGCAGCCCATCGCTGCAACCGCCGGACTTGGAGTCGTAGAGAGGCAGGCCGAGATCATTGCGACCCAAAAACCACTCGAAAACACGCTTGGCTTCGTCTAGCCAAAAGGAATCCTGCGTGGCGCGAAACGCCTCCAGACACGCGGACACCATGGCTTGCGCTTCGACGGGCTGTTGGTCGAAGTCCGCTCTGACCCCATCTTTGACATAGAATCCGTTGCTGCCGACTGGGCGAAAGTGCCCTTCCTGGGTGGTTTGCAGCGAAGTAAGCCAGCGCAGCGACTTGAGACCGACCTCGAAGGCTTCTGGATGAGGCATCCACATGCCGCTCATTATGAGAGCTTGGCAAAGGCGGGCGTTATCGTAGGTCGCGCTGTTCTCGAACCAAGGCCAGTCCTCCGTCGAGTAGATGTGCCAAAGGTCCACCAGTTTATGGGTCAATGCTTCACGGGTCGCTTTCACCCTATTATCGCCGGAAAACTCCCGCAGATACTCGTGGATGCCTAGAATCGTGAACGCCCATGCTCGTGGGGAGGTGAACGATTCCACCTCCGTTAGCCCTTGCTCGAAGAGCTGCACGCATAAATGGCGATGCCCCTCGTTGCGGGAGCGTCCCGCTCCGACTCCCAAAGCCCAAAGCGCTCGGCCATGGCTGTCTTCGCTTCCCGCCTCTTCAAGCCACTGCCGTCCATGGCTCATGAAATTGCGGAAACGTCCGGTGTCGTAGTTGAATGCTGCAGCGATGAAAGCGAGGTAGCTAGAGGTCAACGGGTCGATATTCTCCGCGGGATCATCGCCGCCCAGCTCATCCAGGAGGATGCACAAAATAAAGGCCCGCGCGTTGTCGTCGATGCAGTAGCCTTCGTGGAAATTCGGCACGTTGTAGATAGCGTGCTGGAAAATGCCGGTGCTATCGCTCATGCGCTTGATATGATCGAGCCGCAGTTGGGGCAGCTTGTAAGGCCGGTTGGCGAGTGTCCAATCGGCGAACGCCGTACGTGGCGCCGCTACGCGATCGTCTCGCGCATGTTGGAACGCCTCCAAATAGCGTTGGGCGACTGCAGGCCAGATCATATCGCGGCCCATCTCATAGGCGTTCTGCCGCGTTCGCTCCAGCCGAGCGGGTTCATCCAGATAGGCGCAGACGCCCTCGGTGATCGCTTGCGGATCGCGAAAGGGAACGAGAATGCCGTGATCGTCCGCGAGCAATTCCTGGGCGTGCCAATACGGCGTGGAGACGACCGCCTTGCCCGCCCCGAAGACATAGGCCAGCGTGCCGGAAGTGATCTGCGCTTCATTGAGATACGGCGTCAGATAAATGTCGGTCGCCCCGATGAATTCCGTGAGATCGTCGAGCGATACAAAGCGGTTGTAGAAAATGACGTGATCCTTCACGCCGCGATCGTCGGCCAGCCGTTCAAGGCTCAGGCGATAGCTTTCGCCCTCTCGCGCGACCAGATGAGGATGGGTTGCCCCTAAAATCAAATACACGACGTTGGGGTGTCGCCGCACGATTTCGGGCAGGGCTTCGATGGCGTATTCGATTCCCTTGCCAGGACCCAGCAGTCCGAAGGTGAAAAGCACCGTGCGGCCAACTACGCCAAGCTGGGCTTTCGAGAAATTGGAGTTAGCAAAGGGAATGTCGGGAATTCCGTGAGGGATCACTTCCACTTTCGTCCCGGCTATTCCGTAAGTTTCCTCCAAAATCTCCTCTCCCTTGTGAGCCATCACGACCAGGCGATCGCTCCGTAGGGCCAGTTCCTCAATCACTTTGCGTTGCTCAGGATTGGGCTCTTGCAGCACCGTATGCAAAGTCGTCACTACTGGCATGCGGACCTCCTTGAGCAACGCCAACAGGTGGCTCCCCGCAGGGCCGCCGTAAATCCCGAACTCGTGTTGCACGCAAAGCGCATCGGTGTTGCTGAAGTTCAAGAAATCCGCGGCTCTCCGGTAGGAATCCAGATCCTTCTCCAATATCTCGAAGC
>JAJFLS010000528.1 GCA_021772595.1 Opitutales bacterium | reverse complement strand
TGGCGCGTCGCAACCGAAAACGAAAAACGGAAAGCCCGTACCGTCCGGCGATGGAATCAGTCTTGTGGATACGCTCCAAGGCGCGACCGCTCCGATTCACAACGAGCCGATTTTCATCGAGCACGAAGGCAATCGAATCGCCCGCGACGGCAAGTGGAAGCTCGTTTCCTACTACGACAAGCCCTGGGAGCTTTTCGACTTGGACGAAGACCGCAGCGAGAGCCGAGACCTGTCCAGCGTGCACCCTGAAATCGTCGCCCGCCTAGACGCAGCCTACGAGAAATGGGCCGCCCGCGCCGGCGTCATCCCCTGGGAGATAGCGAAGGACTTCAGCGTCTACGCCTCGGCGAGGAAGAAAAGGGAAGCGGAAGCTGCCGCGAAGGGGAATTAGTCGGCGACGGCTTGGAGCTTCTTTTCGAGGAGATTCTCCATTTTCGTGACGACGCTTTTGTATTCGATTTTCTTGGATAGGTTGTGGACCTGCTGCGGATCGTTTTTCATATCGTAGAGTTCCGCGCCTTCTTGGAATTTCATGTAGGCCCATTTTCCGGTGCGGATTAGGGACCCCTCGGCCGTTATGGAAAAGGCGAAGTCCCGCGCCTTAGCAGAGGGATTTTCGATTGTCGCGGCGAAACTCTCGCCTTGGACGTGGGAAGGGATTGGGAGCCCGCAGAGTTCGCTGATGGTCGGATACAGGTCGATCAGCTCCACGAATGATTCGCAAACCGCGGGGTCTTCCCCAGGGACGGAGATGATCAGGGGGATTTTCGCGGACTCTTCATGCAAGCTCTGCTTTTCCCAGAAATCGTGCTCGCCCAAGTGCCAACCGTGGTCGCTTGTGAAGATGACAATGGTTTTTTCTCTCAGCCCTGTTTCGTCAAGAGCGCTCAGGACTTTGCCCAGTTGCCTATCCATATAGGAGATGCAGGCGTAGTAGGCTTCTATAGTCTTTTTCTGGTCAGGGACGGACAGGCCTAGCTTTTCCGTCGATATTATTCCCGTCGCGAAAATATCATCGCGATCGCCCGGTATTTTATTTGGCAATACAATTTTCTCCGCATCGTATGGACCGAAATCGCTAGCCGGAGCAACCAGAGGAACGTGGGGCCGGACGAAACCTACCGCTAGGAAAAACGGGTCGTCGTGGGATTGGTTGAGGAATTCTACGGCCTTTGCCGCGGCTCTTCCATCGGAGTGCTCGAGGTCGTCGCCAGTCGCTTCGACTTTATACATAGCTCCGCCGAATCCGCTGAGCGCTTCCTTATTGAGGTTTGAGTTTTTCGACAGCAGCGTGGCGTTTCCGAGCGCTTGCCATTCGGGGCCTTGGGCATTGAACGTTTCCGTCCAAGAGGCGGGATCGTCCGGACCGTCTTCCCCGAAGATGATATGATTCGGTACGCGCATGTGATAGATTTTGCTGATGCGGGCGGCATGATAGCCGTTGTTTTTGAAATGCTGCGAGAAGGTGGCAATATCGCCGACGCTATCGCGAAACACGCTAACCTCGTCGTAGTTTCGCTTGATCTGAATCTTGTCGGGATAGAGTCCCGACATCAGCGAAGCCCGCGAAGGAGCGCAGGTCGGGAACTGGCAATAGGCTTTGTTGTAAGTGATCCCTTCCGTGGCAAGCCGAGCAATGTTAGGCGCCTCGCAAATCTGGTTTCCGTAAGGCGGAAGCGCGGTCGAAGTCAGGTCGTCCGACATGACGAGAAGCACGTTCAACCGCTCCGCTTGGAGAATAGGCAGCGTCGCTGCCAATAAAGTGAATACTAGAAGAGTTTTCATAAGTTGAGTGTTCATTGAATCCCCTAGGAGCAAAAGTCCAGCTTCAGTGATTCGGTTGTCCGACAGATTCGGCTCGTTCGAAATGACAGTGCCAATCCCTGCTCTTGAAATATCGGCCCAATCTCTGTGTCATGGGCGGCGAATGATATTATTCTCTCACCCAGAGTGTTTGAGCTACCGGTTGGACGGCCATCCGGAGAGGCCGCAGCGGGTGGAGGCGACGGTGGACTGGCTGAAGGAGCGTCAACCGACCTGCGAATGGAGAGCATTCGAAATGGCGGGCGAAGCCGCACTTTTGAGAGCGCATCCGCAATCGCATTTGGATCGACTGAAGGAGCCGCGTCATTTCGATGCGGATACGGCCTATCACGAAGGCATTTACGATATCGCTCGGCTGGCGACGGGCGCGGCGCTGGCGGCCACAGAAGCGGCGTTGAGCGGCGAAAAGGCGTTTTCGCTGATGCGTCCGCCGGGGCATCATGCGGAGCAGGTTCGGGCGATGGGGTTCTGCTACCTCAATCATGTGGCGATCGCGGCTTTGGAAGCGTTGGCTCGCGGGATCGGCCGCGTGGCGGTCTGGGATTTCGACGCGCATCACGGGAATGGGACGGAAGCGATTCTGAAGCGGGTGGAGAATGCGCTCTACATTTCGGCGCATCAGCATCCGTGCTATCCGGGAACGGGCACGGTTTCGGAGGCGAATTGCCTGAATTTCCCGATTCCGCCTCGAACGCCGCCGGAGAAGCACATGGCGGAGCTGGAGGCATCTTGGCAGAAGCTTCTGGATTTCGACCCGCAACTCGTTCTTGTATCTGCGGGGTTTGATGCTTACGAATGGGACCCTTTGACGGAAATGACGTTACGTATGGAAGATTTCGAGAAACTAGGGGCTTGGATCGCTAAGGCGAATCTGCCCACCGCTGGCCTGCTTGAGGGCGGGTACAGCGATGATCTGCCCTCGCTCGTGGAGGCTTTTTTGAAGGGCTGGACCGAGTCCTGATCCGCTGTACCTGCGTATGGAAGACATTCCCTTCGACTATATAGACACTCAGGCAGGCTTGGATGCGTTGTGCTCCGCGCTGGAGAAGCAGAAGGAGATCGCGCTCGATAGCGAGGCGGATAACCTGCATCACTTCAAGACACAGCTTTGCTTGTTGCAGCTGAGATTCGACGAGCGGATCTACCTCCTCGATATGCTGGCGGATATCGAATATACCCGTTTTTGGGAGACTCTGGCGGATATCCATCTAATTATGCATGGGGCCGATTTCGACCTGCGGCTATTTAAGGAATTCGCTGAATTCCGGGCAGGCAGCCTTTTCGATTCGATGCTGGCTTCTCAGCTTTTGGGGATCAAGCGGATCGGTCTCGCGGCTTTGCTTGAGGAGTTCTTCGAAGTTAAGCTTCCCAAGGACAGCCAGAAAAGCGACTGGTCCCAGCGCCCGTTGACCCCCAAGATGCTGAAGTACGCGGCGAACGACGTGCTGTATTTGCATCGCTTACGCGACATTTTGATGGGTCGGATTAGCGATCTGGAACGAGAGTCGTGGCTGAAGCAGCGTTGCGACGGCCAGATCGAGACGGCTTTGACGGGATTCCCGGAAGGAAGCGAAAACTCCTGGCGGATCGCTCGCTCTGACAAGCTCGATAGCCGTGGCCAGGCGGCGATCTATGAGCTGTGGCATTGGCGTATGGATTTGGCAGAGCGTCTGGACCGCCCGCCGTTCAAGGTATTGGGCAACGACTATATGATCAAGCTGGCCGAGGGAGTGTCGGAAGGAAATTGGCCGTTCGTCTTCGAGTCGTTGCCGATGGGAATCCAGCGCCGGAAGCGTCAAGGATTGGTCGACGCTTTGAAGCGCGCGGAGGAGAAGGATGTGAAAACGCTTCCCAAGCGCCCGCCACGCGGGGATTCGAAGGGGCCGTTGACTCAGGTCGAACTCGATCGGCAGGAATCCATAAAGAATTTCCGCAACGAGATCGCGGAGAAGCTGGATATCGACCCGACCTTGATCGCTACCCGTAGCTTTGTCGCCCAGCTCGCCCGGGATCCGACCGACCTGTCAGGGCTGCTCCCCTGGCAACGGGAATTGCTAGAGCCCAAGCTGAAGGCGGCTGAGTAGGTGTCATCGTCCTTGTCTTCGTCATCATCTTTGTCCTTTTCAAACATTTCACGATCAAGACGATGACAAAGACAAAAATGATGACGAAGGGCTGCCTTTAATCGGACCCCCTCATACAGCCTCCTGGATTATTGCCTTGATGAGGACGCTCCGATGGGCGATAGTTGCCGCGGTCTTTCGATAAAGCTAACCCGAACCTTTCTCCCTATGAAGCCGAATATCACCGCCGCAATTGCCCTTATCGCGCTCGCAGCGATTTTTTCCGGATGCTCTTCGACCCAAACGCGCTACGGGAAGAAAGAAGTGAACGTGTTGGGTATAGTCAGGGTCGAGCAGGCTTCCTTCAGCGAGGTGAGACCCACGACTATCAGCGTCAAGACTTCCGAGCTGGTGCCGAGGCCCAACCCGAGTGGCGGTCGTCTGAGTTTTCTTTGGGGGCTCTTCACGATTGCGGACGACTAAGGCTCGCCAACCAGAGCTCGGCGTCGTGCGAAACGGACTGACAGGGAGGGATCGCTAAGCGATGCCGCGCGAATCGACGGGCGAGACTGTGGTGAACGTCTCGCGTTTTCTCGATGCAATGAGCGTGTCGCAAGGCGAACGTCCGGCCTTGATGGTCCCGACGGGAAGAGATAGCTCGGGGAAAA
>JAJFLS010000527.1 GCA_021772595.1 Opitutales bacterium | reverse complement strand
ATAGTAGATCGCTCTCAACATACGCGGCGTAGCGCAAGCGCCAGCCCTACGTCGAAGCACGAACGAAACGGACTTATTAAACACTCTCTTAGGAATTTATGGCGACACAAATGCGGAGGTACCCTCTTCGAGTCCCAGTTGAGGTACCCATTGCGTGTATTGCTCCAAGTTGAAGGGACGTGGTCCTGCCAAATAATGGTTGCGACCGGTCGACGCGTTTGTCCGCCAATCAAGTAGGTACAGGGCGCAAACAGGGGAGGCGGGAATCTCGCCGACTTCGGCGCGACCATTCGCAGGCACGGTGAGGGTGTGTTTCAAGAGCGTATCCGCTTGCCCGATAACGCTAATGGCGACGTCGATCTTGGCATCGTTAAGCGTGTCGTTGACCGCAATGACTTTGTGCCGTTCATTCTCGGCTTCATCCACCATGACGCATAGGTCCTGCTGGACTCGTTTGATATAGGAGTAGGCCAGCTTGGGACGGTTGTAGTAGTCGACAACCGCGTCGGAAATCAATGGCCAGCCGTCGCGGATATTCCACCATAGGATTCCGGTGCGTCGCCATTTGCCCATTCGAAATCGCTCGATGAAGAACTTCATCGCTTCGGCCTGGCTTATTTGCGAGGCCTGGATAAACGGTTCCAGCTGGTCGGGAATCACGTCGAACAAAATCGAGACCTGATTCGCCATCAGCCGGATTCGACCGTCATGTAGCGACTCATCGGGAAAGCTGGCGATCGCTTTCGCTCGCCACTGCGGGTCTATCTCGCCGTCGTTCTCGAAAGGCCACAGGTGTTCCGGTTCAATCATCTGTTTGAGCGATTCCAGGCAGGGGGCGCCGTGGTATCCAATTTCGCTGACAAAATGCGCGGGCGAGTTCTGGTAGAACGGTCCCTTGAAATCGTCTCTCGGTCCCCAGAGGTGGTCTTCGGGTATTTCCGATGTTTTCTTTCCGCGTTCGAAGACCTTTTGGCTCACGTAGGGCGAGCTGGGTAGATAAGAGCGAAGCGGGTCTAGACGTCTCAACACTTCCCTCAGAATTTCGCGGCTTATGCGATCGTCGTTCGGATTGAGTTTGGAGTGAAGCGGGAACCAGTCGTGAGCTACGTCGTTTTCGTTGTTTCCGCTCCAGAGCGCCATGCAGGCGTGATGGCGCAAGCGCTTGACCACCACCTCCGCTTCCTCGCGCGCCAGTTCCAGGAAATCATCTGTCTGTGGGTAAAGGGCGCAGCCGAACATGAAATCATGCCACACCATAATACCTAGTTCGTCGCATCGGTCGTAAAACGTATCCGTTTCGTAAACACCGCCACCCCAGATTCTGAGCATATTGCAGTTCAGGTCTGCGGTTATTGAAAGCAGCGTATCGAGATGGCGGTTATCTCTTCCGTGCAGCGCGTCTAGAGGGACATGGTTGGTTCCTTTTATGAATACCTTTTGGCCATTGACTACGAATACGAATTCACCGGGTTCTTCTTCCGTTGTAATTTCGGTTTGGACCAATTCGAGGGTACGGATGCCAATCGTTTGCACATGCTCAGCGGCAACATTCCCCTCGGGGTCAAGCAGCTCGATCCTGAGCGGGTACAGAGTGGGCTCGCCCAGTCCTCTTGGCCACCAAAAGTTGATGTCTTCCAGGCTCAGCATGAGGTGACCGCTGCATGCGAATATGGATACCGTTTTGAGATCCTTGCGGTTTTTCTGATCGTCATCGATGGAGAGGCGAAGTTTCCATCCGTTCAAGTTGATCTGCGGTACGACGAACTCCCAGAAAACCGCGAGCTCGGCACTGCGATTTTCGAGGTCGATCGAAAGCGTTTGAGCGAACACCTGCCGCCAGTGAACGGCAGGTACGGTTTGCAGATAAACGGGTCGCCACAATCCGGCGGAAACGATGCGTGGCAGTATATCCCAACCATACATATGAGCGGCCTTTCGAATTGCAGCGCGCTCCGTGAATCCGTTGACAAATTCGCAGGGTTCCGCTTCGCGCTCGCGGCCCGCTACGACGACTGGATCGATTCGCACGATCAACTCGTTTTCCTCGCCGTGTCGAACGCAGTTTCCGATTTCGAAGGAGTGAGGGATCAGCATGTTTCGGGTCTTGCCCAGCGATTCGCCGTTCAGAAATACTTCAGCGATTGTGTCGATGCCTTCGAAGACGAGGCATAGCTGTTCTGATGGATCAATCGCAGGCGCTTTGAATAATTTGCGAAAGAACCAACGATGTCCTTCGTAGTCCAATGTCTGATACGCTCCTTCGCCCATCTCTAGCGGCTTGAGCAAGCCTGCTTCAACTAGATCGTCTTCCACATTGCCCGGCACTCGTGCTGGAATTCTGATCGCGGCTCCCTTCTCGGATTCAGTCGCGTGCTCCGACATCGCCAGGTGTGGGCCGCCAATGAGCTCCCATTCTCCATCGAGTGAATGTCGACTCATACGAATCCTCCTGTAGTAATGATTTTACCTTCGAACGGGAAGAGACATAAGAGTTCAGTGTTCATATTTAATTTCTGAATACGTTGGATCTTTGATCTGTAGGAGCGGGTTTATCCCGCAATTCTTTTTACCTTCTTGTGTGAACTAATTTTATCGCGGGGTAAACCCGCTCCTACACAGATTTGTTAAGCCGTCTTTAAAGGTCGTCCGGTTTTTTGCGCTGGGGCATGCTTGGAATTGGGCTCGTTGGCAGAGTCTTCGAAAGGCGCTTTATAATAGCGGTGCTGCCGGGTTGGTTGGCGATATTGTTGAATTCACGCGGATCGTTGAAATGGTCAAACAAGGCCTCTGCATTGTCCGACTTGAGATAGCGATAACGTCCATCGCGCACGGCATGGTAATGCTCATTATCGGAGGTCAGGATAGCTCGGTTGAGATCTGTCTTGGCTTCAATAATCGGGAGAAGGTTCTGACCGTTGTTGTCTTCGTTTTCGGGGAGTCCTGCCAGCGCTAGCAGCGTAGGGTAAACATCCAACAAGCTCACTGCCGTATCGACCTCTTGCTTGTTTGCCCCGGGCTTCAAGATGAGTAGAGGTACGCGGGTGGATTCCTCCCAGAGGGTGAATTTTGAAAAATGGTCCTTTTCACCCAAGTGCCAGCCGTGGTCTGACCAGATTACGACAATCGTGTTATCCGCGAGCGGTGAAGCTTCCAAGCCTCGCAGCAGCCGACCCAGCTCAAAATCAGCGTAGGTGACACATGCCGCATAGCCACGACTAGGCCCCGGTTTGCCGACGTAGTCCTTATGTCGATCCCATCGATTAGCGAGAGACTCAGGGATGTTTCTCTTCCATCCGACTGGATTCGTTGGAGGCGTGATTTTGACGTCCTCATAATGATCGTAAAACTCATTTGGGACAAACCAAGGCATATGCGGACGATAGATCCCGACGGCGAGAAAGAGAGGTTTATCCTGCGGAGTCTCGAGCTGATCGATGGCCCAGTTTACGACTTTGTGGTCCCCCATATCCTCGAGCGGTTTACCGGTTCCGCCCCAATTGAAATTTCCTTCGCCGCGGTTGGGCTTGAGATCCGGCATGCTCGGCACCGGCAGTTGCTCCTCGAAAGAGGGGAAAAAATCTTCCCAGCCCCGGGGCGATATAAGTCCTTTGCGATTGAAATCATTACCCTGATTGGCGTGATAGATTTTTCCTCCTCCCAGCGTCGTGTAGCCATGTCGTTGAAAATACTCTGGGAGCAGAAGGATGTCATCGAATCGTTCATTGGCCAGCCAGTCATGTCCATTAGCGTAGACGCCGGTCGACGCGGGATGGAGCCCCGACATGATTGAAGTGCGAGACGGATTACACGACGGGGCATTGCAATGGGCATTGGTGAACAGAATACCCCGATCTGCCAGCGCGTCGAAGTTCGGAGTATCCACCTCGAACGGCGCACCGTCCAACTGGGTGGGCCCCCAATCATTAAAATCATCAATGGCCACGAAGAGGATGTTGGGCTGGCTTGCGCCAAGACTGAAGGCTAAAGGCTGAAGGAGTAGTAAGAAGCTTAATGCGGAAAGGAAGAATTTGGCCTTCATGAGCTTTTAAAATGGGTTATCTTGATAAATCGAGATCTGCCAGGTGGGAAACCATTGGCATTTTCAATAGGTCCCTATTGTAGCATAGATCTGCAGGACTACGCGACAAACTCTATGCTAAATACGACAATGACAAGGTCTGCCCATCTGAATGGATGTGCTGGTCCATCCTGCTCCTTCACTCAGAATGAGAATGACGTTTGGCTAGTCGGCGGCGGAGAGAGTGAGTGCTGATATTATCAGTGGGGGAAGCCAAAAAAGGTCGGCCCTTTGGGGCAACAGGCCCATGAACATTGACCCCGTTTCATCTTTGAAAGATAGAAGACGAGTAGCGATCTCTGAACGAAGCAGGTACCGACATAATAACTACATTGTTCATAGATAATTTTAAAACAAACTGAATTCGGCCCATTTTAATATGTCAAAATGCCTTTGAATGTCGCCTATGGCTCGAAACAAGGAGTGACACGTTTTTCTCGTATAGCATAACGCTACAGCCAAGAACAATCAGCCAAGAGACTAAGGTCCGAAAGGCCTTAGGGAAATAGTCATGTTGGATTTCCATTCTTAATAGGAATTTTGTCTGGCCTCTCTGAATTTCCTAAACAGGGCATTCGATTCTTCGGCCGTCATACCTGATTCAATCCATCCCCCAGGCTGAGGAGTCTGGGTATGTTTAGTTTCGGCCAGCCAAACTTTGAGTTGTTTCAGCATCCTGGCCGTTTGTTTCGGTTCCTCTGTAGCCAGGTCGGTTTCCTCACCCGGATCACGATCCAAGTGGTAGAGTTCAACTACTTCGTTTTCGTAGGTACCTTCCGGGGCACCGGGATGTTGCACGACCAACTTCCAAGGACCGTCCCGCATGGCTTCCGAACGCGTTCCGCTATTGGAAAGGTATCCCCAATAAAGCGGTCGCTCTGGTATCGACTGTTGATCGAATATCGCAGGTGACAGGTCAACTCCATCAAGCGGACGGTCTTTCGATTTCTCGATACCCGCTATAGACAAAATAGTAGGCATCACGTCGATACTTATACCCAGGTCGTCGGTTAGTGTGTTCGGTCCGATCCTTCCAGGCCACCACGCGATTGCAGGTACTCGATGTCCACCTTCATAGACCGAACCTTTGTGCCCACGATAGAGCGGACTGCCGGTAGCTGTGCCCGGGGCATCACCGTTGTCAGAGAAGAAGAGGATGAATGTGTTTTTATCCAAACCTAGTTCAACGACCTTATCGCGAATCTGCGCCACGCCCTTATCCATTTCGAGGATCATCTGCTTCATCGCTTCCTCGTGTGAAGTCGTTCGCGTAGTAGCGCCTGGCCCGCGTTGAATCGGATCGCCCGGTCCCTGCACAGGAGAGTGAGGTGATTCGTGGGCCACATAGAGACAGAAAGGCTTGTCTTTGTTTTGCTCGATAAACTCCAAGGCGTACTTGTTGATCAGGTGCGTGGTGTAACCTTCTTCTTCGGTTTCCTTTTTGCCGTGCCACCAGTCATGTTCGTAGTGGTCTCCCCAGTGGTTGATATAATCGATGTTACCGCTGTGGTAACCCCTGAAATAATCGAAGCCATGGTTTTCTGGATGATATTCAGGCGTTTCCTCCGGGTAGCCAAGGTGCCATTTGCCCACAATCCCGGTCGAGTAACCCGCCTCCTTGAACAACTCGGCGAAGGTGACTTCGTTCTCGTGCAAGCCCTTCAAATGCTCGGGATGCCCGGGCAGAGGATGGATGACGGCCTCAACACCGACTCGTTGCTGGTAGCGACCCGTTACCAATCCTGCTCGTGTTGGCGAACAGACAGGTCCCGATGAGTGGAAATCAGTGAACAGCAATCCCTCCCTCGCCAATTGGTCCATACCCGGAGTTTTGTAATGGGGATTACCATAGGGCGCAATGCTTGGGCCCGCGAAACCCATATCATCCACCATTATCAGAATGATATTGGGTCGGCCGGCCTCTGGCGCGCACCCCAGCGTTGCAAGCAAAGCAAACGCCGAGAGAATCATAAAGTAGGCGGTTCGATGAACGCGCTTATTTTCAACAATTATAGCTGGGTAATTTAGTTTTAGCATGCTCATTTTTGAGTTGGGTACATATATTGAGAAATAAAAGCCAAGTCTGGGTCTATCCAGATTTGACCGGGGTGTTCGAAGAGATAGTGAATGGTGGGGCGATTGAGTGCCGACCGATAAATTTGAATGTCGTCATTTCATCGCACCTTCCCCCGCAGCAATCGTTACGGCCACAAGAAAGAACATATACAACCATAATGGTTTCATTATTTTATTTCTCAGTAGGTCGATAGATTTTAAAATCGCCTGGATCGGTCAGAAGTGCCGCTCCCCTTCAGATCACTTAAATAACATATTAAATCGCGCAACTCCGTATACGTGAGCGCTGCGGTCAGTCCGGGAGGCATCAGGGTCCCGGCATCTTCTCGTGTCTGTATCTGATTTTCAGGTACCGATTGTAGTGCCCCGCTAACGGCGTCACGGATTACTACGCGCTGCTTATCTTCCGTATGCACATAACCGCTGAATCTGATTCCGTTTTTGGTGGAAAGAGTAGTGGATAAATAACCTTCCTTTACTTGCCGCTTCGGCCACAAAACTGCCTCGATGAGCAACTCGACTGGAACGCCAGCGCCTACCGCCGTTAGTTCCGGGCCGAGAACTCCACCAACCCTGCCCACCTTGTGGCAAGCAATGCAACTGAGTGCGGCAGTGGCATAAATCTCGGATCCCTTTGCAGCGTCGCCGCTCTTCATTACGTCCGCTGCCAAGGTGCGAACATACGGCTCGCTGTAATTTGGAATGCCCACCACGTCGTGAGCCGCCACGGAGCGGAGTATTTGATCAAGCGCGGGATTGTAACGACCTACCGAAGCTAGCAGGCCGCGGATACGTATAGCCAGACCGGGATCAACCGGCTCGCTCTCGAGAGCGCTTGCCAAAGCATTGAGGCCTTCGTTGTGGCTCAAGAAAGGAGTGACCACCAAGTGAACAGCCTCATCATTGGCAGCTTTGCGCAATAATCCATTGGCCAGTTGCGCAGCTCTTGACAGGTCCAGCACACAAAGAGTGCGCAATGCTGCCTGTCGGATTTCGGGCGCCGGATCGAGAACGGCTTCAATTACCTCGTCAATGGCCTGCTGACCAATCAACTGCCCGAGTGATTCAACGGCTTCCGAACGAACTGTTGCCGGTAAAGTTTTTGTGTTAACCATTTCCTTGATCGGAACGGCTAAAGAATCTGCTTTCCATAATCCGGCCAGACGGATGGCTCGAACCCGCACGTCTTGATTTCTGCTCCCGATCATCTTGCTCAAGGTATGGTTGAAGTCACCGGATGGTTTAAGTTCACGTATGCTACTCGCTTCAGCCAAAGCATCGAGCACCGCCGGATTTTCGGAGGCGCGATCCAGAATCCAAAACAGATCCTGGGGAGATCCAATTTCGGCCAGCAAGGCCATCAGATTATCGATGTCCTGGAGTTTTAAACCACTTCCTTTGAGCAGGGTCCTTACAAGTTCGACTGTACTTTTATCTGCCGTTTCTTTCAAGACGTAGATCAGTTGTTCCATTTGTTCGAAGTTGATGGAACCTGCTGCAATAGCAGGGCGCCAATAAGGTGCCAATGCATGGGCTGTTTGCCTGAGCGCATATTGGATAAAACGATCCATAGGATAATCCATAGCCTTCGCGGCAACGATCATGGATTCCGGCGTATGAACGTCGCTGCAGGCCACAATTGCTTCGAGCCGCACACGGGCATGCTCATCGCCCACACTTTTTTTCAGAATTTGCAGAGGCGCCTCCAATCGATCATGCCATCGGCCAGCCACTCGAGTAGCGTAAGCGCGGGCGCGATGGTCGTTAGCTTCCAATAGTCGCTCCAGCAGGGGCCGGTTAACTTTCTCGTGCGATTCAAACACACCGATGGCTTCGTATAAATGGTGTTCCAGGTCCGGATCGTTTTTATCCAGATTCTCCACCCAGCGACTGATAGCCGGAATGGTTTCATCTCTGGGTAAATCGGCCAAGCAGCGTTTGGCCTGATAGCGTATATAACGCCAATCAGAACGCAGTTGCTCGCACAGCTCATCAGCATCCATTTCCGTGAAATTGGGAGCTTTGGCCAGCGGACGTCCTTGGGCAGTAACACGCCAGATACGTCCATGGCTCATGTCGCGATCGGGATGCCGGAATGAGGCTTGGTAGTGGCCGATAATGGGATTAAACCAATCGGCGATGTAGATCGCTCCATCTGGCCCGATTCGAATATCGACCGGGCGAAACGCGTTGTGTGACGACGTCATTAGATCGGGTCCGTTTGTGAGCTTGTGTCCGGCGCCTTCAACCTCCCACTGAAAACGATTGATGTCTCGGGCGAAATACCCGGCAATCAGCATTTCGCCTTGAATG
>JAJFLS010000526.1 GCA_021772595.1 Opitutales bacterium | reverse complement strand
TCGCCACCGGCGCCGTCACCGGCGTCTCCTACACCATCGAGACAACCCCGCCCACCAGCGCCCAGCCCGCCAAAAACGCCCCGCCCACCACGATCGATATCCTCCTCGCTATCATCTCCGATGGAGTCGCCTTCAATATCGTCTCCAAGTCTCTGCTCATGGCCGCCGCGCTTAAGTACCAGACTGAGAAAGTCGGCCCCGTAGGCCCTGGAGAAAGCCCCTTCGAATACTACTACGCATGGAGTTGGAGCTAGCGGATCATGCTGACATGCAAGACCACTAAAACCGCAGACTTTCCGGCCAGCGAAAGCTCGTGGATTACGACTTCTTCGGTTTCGACTTCCGAAACCTTGGCCTCAGGCACCGGATTCACGGAGGTTGGCTCTACCACCGCTGGGCGAGGCGAATTGGGGACACTAGCCCACAGCCTTCTCTTCCAGTCTCAATTCACGACCTCGTTCACGCATTGGGACTTCGCGCTCACAAACCAGAGTGCGGGCGAGACGATTGTCGAGACTGTCAACAAATCCACATTCAGCACCTCTATAAGTCTGCCGGGAGTCTCGTGGTCCAGCGCCAGCCATGTAGAGCTCCGCCAAACCTCAGGCGGCACGCTCACGACTACCGATGCGCCGTTCACGACGATCACCACCTTTCCCGGCACAACTATAGGCAGCAGTGCCAGCTCGAGCAGTTCGTCGGCGGACAGCAAAACCATCAGCTACCACACGACTGCGACTCAGACGCTCACCTCCCAAATCAATGTTACCACGCTTGGCAGCAACGTCACTTTCCATACGACATCCACCAACGCCACGACATCCAAGACGACTGCGATCGGCGTTTCGTCGGACACGGCCGCAGGAAATGTCGGCTTGTCCACCGTTACGCGGACTCAACATATCAGCGGCACATCCACAGTAGCGCAGCCCACGTTCGGGTCTCCGCCCGCCAACTACAATGCCACAACCGTCTGTACCGCTGCATTCGCCGACGAAGACGAAATGCTCTACGTTCTCACCGCTAGCGGCGTCGCCAATAGCGGGCTGCCCAGCGCTCTGCTCACGGCTAGCGTTGCCTCGCTTATCGCAGACAACCAATCAGAAACCCATTCGACTCATGTCGGCGGCTTCGCGGTCAAGACCGTCACCAACACCACCAACGACAGCGCGGGCTCGGTCACGCATACGCGTCTGAATACCCAGTCGCTCACGAGCCCATTCCATACCTTCAGCCGGGTCAAGATCGTGACGGCCTCGACCCTGTTGGATCTTATCGAAATCACGCGCTCAGATACCTCGTCAAGCCCCGCATGGTTCACCACCACGTCGACGCTCACCTACGTAGATGGATTCCAGTCGACCCTTCAAGGCCGAGGAGCTCAATTCAATGCCGAAGAAAGCTACCTCGCAGTCTACAACGAAACTACCGCCTTGGACGCGCGGACGGCCGCCTGGTCGAGATTCGCCAGGTTCTTTTCAGAAGTCACCACCACCCAATCGGATCTCGCATCATCCTCCCAATTCACCGCCACCGAAAACGTATCCACAGCCACCGGCGACTTCACGTTCACAAGGGAGCGGACATCGACTATCAACGCGCAATTGCGGGAAGTCGAAACCGTGCACGACAGAAGAACGCGAGCGCGCTACTTCCCGCAAGCCGGCGCCTTCGCGCTCTTCGGCACCCAAGGATTCGTCGTCCACCCCAACTCCCGAGCGTCGTCGGACAGCAGCTACGTCCAGCTCAGCGGCGACACCCGAGACTTCACGGCCCATCTATCGGTGTACAAGTCGCTCCGCCCCGGCATCGCCATGCCTGCCATGGGCGTCCCCAGCGCCGTATCCTCCACCACCGTCAGCTTCAACTCCGCCCAAAACAGCGTCTACGAGACCATCGATCCCGGATCCTCCACCGATACCTATCCGCTCCTCGCAGGCAGTTCGAGCGAGATCGTCGCCGGGAACGCGATATTCTCGTCTTCCCAATCCTGGAGCCTCCACCCCATAAGCAACATCGGCGGCCCCGGTTCCCCGCCATGGCCCGTCGCAATGAGCGTCGAAGACGGCATGGCCTACACCCTCCGCGATTCCGCCGCCGGAGAAACCACAAGCCACTTCACCCACATCAGCCAAGACACCACCCTAAGCGTCCCCGCCAGCCAAGAGATCTTTCTGGAACCCTCCGCCTACTGGACCCGAAACAACGGCGGCCCCGGCTACACATCCGCCCGAGTCGAACTCTAGAACCGATAACCCATCACCCAAAACCCTCTCATACCTTCTCCGTGAAACTCGCAATCACCGTCTGCGCCACCCAGACCTATACCTACGCCCTCAAAGCGCAAGCCCGCCGCGTCGTAGCCAATCTTCAAGGACACCCCCCCGGCCTAGTCGTCATGGTGGGAGACCAGTCCAAAGAATTCAAAGCAGCCTACGAATACTGGCAAAAGATATTTCCCGAAAACTGGAAATTCGCCTTCATAGAAAATCCCGCCTACACCGAGCACGCCAACTACAAAGAGCCCGCCCAGATCATCCTCGCCCGCATGCGCGGCGAAGCCTTCCTAGCCGCCCGCGCCTGGGGAGCCACCCAATGCTGGTCCCTCGACTCGGATGTCCTCCCCCCCGCCAACGCCCTCGCATGCATGCAGACCATGCTCGCATTCGACGCCAATTACTACGACGTCTCAACCTGCTCGTATCCAAACGACGCCTACCTAGGCGGCCGCGGCACCCCCCAAAACCCCATCGCCCCCAACTACTACCTAGAAGAGCTCCAGCTCCCGACTCTCGTTCAGAATGCCTTAAGCATCCTCGACAAGAGAATTGCGGATGACGAATTGCGAATTGCGAATTCAAAAGAGCAACCCGATCCCCAAAACCCAGAACCCAAAACCCCCATCCCTCTCCCCGAGCGTAAAGCTCGGATAGAGGGATGGATAATGCGCCGCAACTATCCGCCTCAAGGCAACGTATTCGAGCTCAACGCCAAATACGGATGGCGCCCCCGGGGTTGGCTCGAGCACGCTTATCCTGGGATAGGGCGGGGCGCCGTCGTCCCCGTCGACTGGTGCGGATTCGGCTGCACTCTCATGAGCCAGCGGGCTCTAGCCCACGCCCATTTCGAAGGCTACGAAGGCAAAGGCACCGAAGACCTCTGGGTATGCTGGAAGCAATGGCATCCCCAAGGCATCCGCATCAACACCATCACCCACGTCGTCTGCGACCACGTCATCCACCAAAAGAAAAAAGGCGGATCCGAAGGAGAGTACATCCACCTCCGAGCCTACCACGAAACCCAAGGCGAAACCGCCGGCCACATCCGCACCGACCGCCTACCATGGATTGATCTCTAGCGGCGCCGCCGCTCCCAAAGTAGGTCAGTGCTTCAGCCTGACCCGAAGCCCCAAATCACCAACAGCTACCCGCTAACTAGCTCTCATTCCCGCCCGTCAGAGAGCGTCAGTTGACGCTCTCTGATGGACGGGAATGAGCACCATAGTCAAAGAGACCATCAAAGACGCCACCTACGCCACAGGCGAGGTCGAGCGCATCACAGCCCCCCATGGCGCAAGCGTCCCTCTCGCCTTCAAAAGCTTCAGCTACAAAGGCCAGAAACCCACCAGCCATACGAACATCACCTGGAAGCTCATCATCAAAGCCGATCGAGAAGACCTAGACACAGCCGCAATCCTAGACATCACCAACGCCTCCCTGACTCTCAGCACCGCCCCCATCGCAGTCGGCTACGACCTCGACACCACAGCCTCCGGATTCGCCACCAACAACCTCTACTACGGCGAGCTCTGGGCCGACGACACCGCCTTCGGCAAAAACCCCGTCAAAGAATTCCAACTACGCCTAGGCAACGCCACTCGAGACACCTTCTAAACCGTATAAAAATTCCTAATTCACAATTCCAAATTCATAATTTAATCCCATGTCCGCACTATCAGACTTCCTAGAAAACGAGCTGCTCGACCACGTCGTCGGCAACGCCGCCTACACCGCCCCCACCACGCTCTACATCGCCGCCCACACCGCCTCTCCCGCAGACGACGGCACAGGAGCCGAAGCCACCGGCGGATCCTACGCCCGAAAAAGCGTTACCAACAACGCCACCGAATTCCCCGCAGCCAGCGCCGGCACAAAGTCCAACGCCAATGCAATCACATTCGTCGAAGCCACCGCATCCTGGGGCACCATCTCCCACATCGGCGTTTGGGACGCTCTCACCACAGGCAATCTCCTGTGGCACGGAGCCCTAGCAGCATCCAAAGCCATCGGCTCTGGAGATACGCTATCGATCGCCGCCGGAGACCTGGACTTCACGCTCCAATAAAAAGCTAACCGCTAAGAGCCAACAGCTAAAAGCGAACCGCTAAACAGTGCCCGACACCGCCGAGCTAACCGTATCCGAATCCGTCGCGCAACTCGACGTTGCCGAAAGCTCAGCCACGCTCACCCTTGAGATCGTCGTATCCACAATCGCCGGAGTCGCCGCCAACCTCATAGCGCAAGGCAACCTAGCCGCCGCCGCCAAGCTGCTCGCCAAAGCGCAAGCACTACTCAACGCCACAGGCGACCTCGCAGCAGTCGCCAGCGTCGATCGTAAGATATCCGCCGCTCTCGCAGCCTCGGGAATACTGACCACAGTCGTCAAAGCCAATCGCGGAGTATCGGCAAGCCTGAGCGGATCCGCTGCTCTGGCGATCGTCGCGACCATCATCGGCACTGGCTCCAGCGCTTCGCTCCTCGGAGTCGGCACGCTCGCCGCCATCGCTGGAGCTCTCAGAAAAGTCTCTGCATCGCTATCGGGCTCCGGAACGCTTTCGACCACAGCGAAAAGCCACCGCAAAGTGGATACGGGGTTGAACGCCACAGGAACCTTGTCCGCAACTGTCAAAGCCCGCCGGGATGTCTCTGCCGCCATGATCGCCGCCGGCGCACTCACGCCGGAAATAAAGGCTAGCCGGAACGCAAGCGCGTCAATGATCGGGTCAGGGGCTTTGTCGGCCAATTCGAAGACTCAACGAAAAGTGGATACAACGCTCACCGCTACGGCTACTTTGGCTGCAACTGCCAAAAGCCATCGCGCCGTCATCGCCGCCATGATTGGCGCCGGCATTCTCACTCCCGCTGTAAAGGCTAGCCGAAAGGCGAGCGCGTCAATGACCGGGGCAGGGACCTTGGCGGTAGCAGGTACCGTGACAAGTAGTGGATTCCTGACCCTCGGCGGAGGCGGATTCCTGCTACTCGGCAGTACCGGAAAACTTAAACTCGGCTAATATGGCAGACGGGAACCTTTCAAACCAAAACGCGCTTACCGCCGCAAACGTAGACGCCGCCAACGATCTTTTCCTGGTCTTCGACAATTCGGCAACCGGAGACGATAAGACCAAGAAAATGACGCCGCCTGAGCTGCAGAAGATGCCGTACGAGACTATCGTAGTGGCTCTAGGAGACGAATCCACCGACCTCGCCACAGGAACCGCGACAGTAACCTTCCGTATGCCCTTCGCAATGACGCTCCTAAGCGGAGCTAGCGGCGTCAAGGCATCCGTCACGACCGCCCCGACCGGATCGACCGCTACCTTCGATATCAACGACGGAGGCACAACCATCCTGAGCACCAAGCTCACTATCGACGCCACGGAGAAAACCTCTGCCACCGCAGCGACCGCAGTGGTCGTCAGCGACACTGCGCTAGCCGCAGATGCGGAAATCACCATAGACGTGGACGCCGTCGGCTCCACCGTCGCCGGAGCGGGAGCGAAGATCTATCTAATCGGAAACCGAACCTAAATCATGTCACTACCAGCAGTTCTACTCAGAATATCGACAGGAGAAATCCTCGCCCACGCCCCATGGCCCGCAATAGACGGAAACGGAGACCCGGCGCCCGTGCCCGGCCTCGATCCAGATCTACAATGGCTTCTCGAATACGAGCAATTCCCCGAGCCGTCTCCAGATACCCGATACTACACCGTCCAGAAAACCGAGGAAGTCACCCCGGACCCGCATCCGACATTCGCCTTCGCCAATCAGTACAAGATAACGTACACGACTCCAAAGCGGGCCGTTGAAGAGATCGAGGACCACGCCTACAACGCCGAGCAGGACGCACTGAACAACGTCTTCAAGCCAAGGGACCAGATCAAGCTTCTAGCCCTGGGAATCGGCGTCCTGTTCCGGTCCGTAGATGGGCTCAATCTCGCGCCGAAAGAGACGGTCATAAAGAATAAGTGCGTGTCCCTCGCGCTGAAAGTCTGGAACAACGACGCCAACGTCAAAGCCAAGATAGCCGCCATAGCCGCAGGCGAGGAGCCGGACCTGGACCAGGGATGGGAACCGGGAGCGTAAACCCGGCCCTCAATGTATTCGAAACCCCAAACATGAGCACTGTATTTATAAATCCATACAGATTCGCGTCTGGGAGTCTCGTTCTGCAAGACTCGCTGGAGACCGGGGACAACGCCGACCGCGCGCTCGGCAACGGTGTGGCCTGCGCCGGCACGAGCTTCCAAACGACGTCGGCCTATACCTGCGCGAGATTCGAGTTCCTAATGTCGAAGACCGGTTCTCCCACGGGCAACATGACCGGATACATCTACACGAGCGACCCGTTCGGGTCGAACAACCCGCCGGACGATAGGGACGTTGTCGCGACGGCGACGCTGGACGTCTCCACGATTTCAGCCACGAAAGACTGGTACGGCTTCGATTTCACCGGAGCCACCGCATTTACGGACGCGACTAACTACCAGCTTGTCGTCTACTACGACGCCGGCAGCTCCGGAAACGTGATCAACGTAAGGTACGACACTTTCGTCAGCGGTGGCACCGTTTCGTTCCACTGGCGCGGAACAGGCCCGCCAGGGTCTAGCAACGACGATATATTCTGGGGGGGCCACGATCTAAACGGAAGCGGAATGTTCAAAACCTTTAGCTAATGAAAAACGTAATTAAAATACTGATACTCGCGATCCTCGGGATCGCAGCCGCCAATGCGGCTGATGTAACTTTGAATTTCACTGACAATTCAGAAAACGAGCTCGGCTTCAACGTCGAGCGCCGAGACGGTACTGACCCGCTCTCCCCGTGGGTCCAGATCGCCCAGCTCGCGGAAAACGTGACGACCTACGTAGATACAACCGTCGAGATCGGCGAGACCTACACGTATCGCGTAAACGCCTACAACCACTCGGGAGTCTCGGACAACTCCAATACGGCCACCCACACTGTGGTAGATCCGAAGTATTTCGAACCCTTCGAACCAGGCGAGACCCCCGGCGGGCTGAGCACCGCCCAGCAGTCCAACGGCAACGTGATAGCTATCTCGGCAGCGGAAGAGCCATAGAATTATGAAAAAACTATATATAACACTGACACTATTAGCATGCCTGGCGCTTTCGGGGTGCAATTCTACGGACCCGTATCGGACGGGCCTGTACAGCGGCAGCGCCGCTCGGATCGGCTTCGATTCGGAGCGAGACTCGGCTTTGTTCGGGGAGATCAAGACCCGCATCGACGCGTTTCTCGCGTCCGAGCGAACTTTAACCGAGGAGATCGTTTCCGCATTCGTCGCGGAGTACCAATCCCGCATCAGCCCGGTAGTGCTCAACATGGTCCTGGCAGACCTAGGCGCCCGCATGGAAGTAGGCAGCTACGACCAGACGGGCAGGGAGTTTCTCCAAGGAGTCTCCGACGCATTCGCAGGGCTAGGAGTTCCAACTAGTTGACATCCCCCGACCAATAACAGCTCAAGCAATTTTCAATCAGCAATCCTCAATTTTCAATTAGCGAAAGCCCATGGCCGACCTCACGATAACAGAAGCAAACGTTCAGCACAGCGCCGCCGCTGACATCCGCCACGGCATCGCTGCAGAAGCGATTACGGCTGGTGAAGTCATCTACCAGAACTCCTCTACGCAGATGGCGCTTGCCGATAACAACGTCGACGCCGCCACAGCGGCCATTGCAGGAGTAGCCGCCAGCAGCGCGGCCGGAGCAGGACAGCCCATAAGCTGGGCGGTCTCAGATCCCGCGTTCGTCATCGGAGCCACAGTCGAAGTAGGGGAGGCCTACGCCGTCAGCGCAACCGCCGGAGGCATCGCTCCAATACTCGATCTAGCCGCCAGCGCATACTTCTCTCTGGTAGGTATCGGCGTATCCACTACAGAAATCTGGCTCAAGCCCATCGCCACCGGCGCCCAACACGCCTAAAGCGCCTTGAAATCATCGCTTCTTATCCTTCAGCTGGTCGGTATCAACATACTGCCCCTCGCTACCCTAGAGGCATTTGAATTCGTCAATTGGGAAAAAGTCGGAGTCGTCACACTGCTAGGGGTGGGCAACTATCTATTCTGGAAAACCGCAAAAAGCGAACGCGCCAAAATAACCAAGCTCTACGAATCGCAGATAAAAGATCTCAAAGAGCGAAACGCCACCCTCGAAGCCGAAACCCGAGATCCCCGCCGCTCGCCAATTCACCATTCCTAATTCTTAATTCCTAATTCAAGCGGCTCCGCTTTGGGATAGATCCCCCGAAACGCCCGCCCCTCCCATCGCGGACGCAACACGCCCAAGTAGGAGCGATACATCGTATCCGGATTCCTGTGCTTCATCATCGCCGCGATCGGCTTTGGGTCCATCACCGCCGAAAAATTGAACGTGCAAAACGTGTCTCGAAACGCGTTGCTCTCGAAACTCTCGATGATTCCATCGGCAATCATCCCGTCCCGAATCTTCGGCCAAACCTTGCAGTGGGGCGCCAGAACCCGCCTTTGTCCTGCCGCTGGCCGATAGGCATCGTACCACGCCCAGAAGTTCGAAGGGATGTTGTACACCGGCCAATCGTCCCGCGTCTTCGGCCCAGGCAGAAGCCCCCCTGTGGCGTCCCTCTCCCATCCCGGCATGAAGATCAGCCGCCGTTCCCGATCGATCCACTCCGGGCGGAATCTAGTCGCCTCCTTCGTCCGAATGCCGGCGAACAGGCGCAACGCGAGCCAAAGGCAGTACTTCTTCCAATGCTCTTCAAAATACGCCCCAATCTCGATCACGGCTGCGAGAGAAAGCGGATGCTTTTCCCCGGTTATCCGATCAGGCAGATCCTCGGCGCGGATTTCATCGTAAGGGTTTCGGACTACATAGCGCTTCCGCGCGCACCAATTGAAAAAGTTTCGAAGCGTCTCATGCTGATTCAGTATCGACCGCCCGGCATTCGTTGATTCCGCGTACAGTCCCAGAAGCTGTCGACTGGAAATCTCCGACGGCTTAAGGTGGCCGAATAGGGAGACAAGCGTCTGCCCCCTCCATCTCAAATCGCTCAAATGCTCTCGCGACAAGGGGGTCTTCTTCATCCGCTTGCGATCCGCCGACTTCGATTTGAGAAAACGGTCGTAAGCCAATTGGATCGTCAGATCAGGATCCGAGATACCCTCGTGGCGCTGCGCCCAAAACCTGGCCGCGTCGACGAGGGAAACTCCATCCGGCAGAAGCTTTCTCGCCTCGCGCCATTCGGTGTAGGCGTCCCGGTCGAACTCATGAGCCAGCGAACCATACTTCGCCACGCTCGACCGCTTCGCTCGTTTGGCGGCGACCGCTGTCTCTTTTTCGAAAAAGAACTCCCGATACGGTACACCGTCGATCTTCTGTTTCCAAAGCCACGGCTTCTGCCGATTAGCGTCTCCGCAGAAATAGATGTTCGCCTCAACCTTCTTCCAGCCGCTCATGCTCAATCCTCAAAACCTGACAAACTCCGCCATTTTGTGTGACCCGTGTGACCCAATATTGCCTAAAAAGGCTATAAAATGCCCAAAAACGCAAGTTCTTATTGAGAATGGAGTCCGCGAGAAAACCAAATAAAACTTCATTAACCTCCTAATAATCAACAAGAAAACCAAGAAAAACCCATATCAACAAAAATACCCAAATTGGTAGCCTCGCAGGGATTCGAACCCCGACAGAAGGAATCAGAATCCTTAGTGCTACCATTACACCACGAGGCCGTCGAAGTCGGAGAAAGTAGGAGCCGATTTAGGAAAATCAATAGAAAAGCGCCTGTGGTTCCCAACGGGACGTCGTCTTTTTTGGACTCACCGTCGGAGATCAGAAGAAGGCCCGAAGAAGCAAACGACGCTCCGACCGTTTAAATTACAACGTTGTAGTTTAAACGGTTAACGCGTGCGGGTGTTCGCCACTCGAAGTCGGCTAGGACTTGAGTGGTGAAAGAGAGTGAGGGCGAATGTCCGAAAAGAGTTGGCCTAGTTTTTGTCAGGCGTGGCTTTTTCTGGAACGGGGGATTCGTCCACTTCATCCGCCTCTTTGTAGGGCGAATTCTTCCAGAAGCCGCGGTAGAAACACGAGCGGTTTCCCGCTAGGAATTTCTTGCATTGTTCCGGATCTCTTTGGTTAGCAGATATAGGATCGGGGATTGAACGATTCATGATGGATTCGTTCCTTAATCGGCATTGGATCGCGTTTATTTAGTTCCAGGTTAGTACTTAAGAAAAAAGTGGATTTCTTGAATCGGCCGTGAGGGAAAGCCCGATGGCCGACCGCAAGCTTCCAGTAGTTTGGTTTCGCGGATCCGTCCTTATTGTGAGTTGATCCCCAGACGAGAATCGGGTTTGATCGGCCGGGAATGAACTTGGCGATTGTAAGCGGAACGAGCATTAACCGATCGAAGGTCTTTGCAGACTGGGTAGACGAATCCATTGAAACGCCTTTCGGACTGGTGGAGGTCAAGCGAGGAAAGGGACTGGTCGCCGTCAATCGTCACGGATTCACGAATCCGCTGCCGCCTCATCGGAGCAATTACCGCGGATATGTGGCGGCGTTGAAGGCGTTGCAAATCGATACTGCGCTCACGGTGAGTTCGGTCGGATCGTTGCGTTCGGAGCTTTCGCCGGGAACGTTCGTGTCGTGTTCGGACTATGTGAGTTTCGCGCCGCTCACATTTATCAATGACGAGCCCAGCGGATTCGCTCCTCGCCTGGATAATTCGCTGCTGGAAGAGCTTCAGGTGCTGAGTCCTTACAAGATAGAAACAGGCAAAATCTATGTCCAGACCCGCGGGCCACGCTTTGAAACACGGGCGGAGGTGAAGATTTTGCAAAGTTGGGGCTGCGACGTGGTGGGGATGACTTTCGCCAACGAAGCGGACTTGCTCTTGGAGAGTGGCATTGCGGTCACATCTCTTTGTATGGTCGATAATTTTGCGCATGGCCTTGCAGATGAGTCACTTACGATGGAAGGGTTTGAGAATTCCGTGCTTGAGAATCAGAATAGAATCGACGATATTCTGGAAGCGATTGGAAAGCGGTTCGGAATCTGAGCCGGATTTCATCACAAGCCACAGATAAATAAGCGTCCGATGGGTAAATTCCTGCATGTTAGAGCCGATGCATTAGGCAGGCTGAAGACCAGCTTCAGCGGCACGAAAATGGAAAGAACTATGAGCGAGTTTCTCCCGACAGAAGCGATGAATGCCTCACGCGAGGTTTTCAGTCGCTTGAAGTCTTCAATTGGCAGTCGCATCAGGGGCAAAGACGAAGCGATCGACAATGTTCTGATTTGCCTCGCGGCCGGAGGGCATGCGCTCATCGAAGATTTGCCCGGAGTCGGGAAAACGACTTTGGCCTATTGCCTGGCGAAAGCGATGCGGTCGGATTTCAAACGAATCCAGTTCACCAGTGATTTGCTGCCGAGCGATGTGACTGGCGTCTCGATTTACGACGAGCAGGAAAAAACGTTCGTTTTCAAAAAGGGGCCGATCTTCTCGAACATCGTTCTGGCGGACGAGATCAATCGCGCGACGCCGAAGACTCAGTCGAGCTTGCTCGAAGTCATGGACCATGGCCGAGTGACTATCGACGGCGAGACGCATAGCGTCGGAGATCCCTTCATTGTTTTGGCGACGCAGAACCCGGTCGATTACGAGGGGACGTTTCCGCTGCCGGAAAGCCAGATGGACCGTTTTCTGATGCGTTTGCACATGGGATATCCGAGTGTGGAAAACGAGTTGGAAATTCTTTCGAGCGAGCATTCGGGCTACGATAATCTCGAGTTCGCGGATCCAGTCGGACCGGAGGAGATCGTGGCGATTCGGGACACGGTTTCCAAGGTGTACCTTGAGCAAAGCATTCTCGAGTACATCATGAACATCATCACAGCGACCCGCACGGAGAGCGAGTTCAAGGCGGGCATCAGCGTTCGCGGAAGTCTCTCTCTGAAGGTCGCTTCGCAGGCGCGGGCCTTGTATTTCGGCCGCGACTTTGTGATTCCGGAAGATGTGGGCATGGTATCCACGGCCGTGCTTAGCCATCGTCTGAACTTGCGACGACCCTCGTCGGACGCGATCGAAGAGCGCCGCTTGGTCGAGGGGATCGTATCGAGAATTCTTGCGGTCGTGCCGCAGCCGAAATAGCGTTTTCGCGGAGCTATGATTGCCTCGGCTTCAAAGGATCAATTCGATTGGCGCGGTCCGGCGTCAGAAAGGCGGCCGAAACCATTTTCGGTTAAGCTCAAAGAACTCTTCATTCCTCCGAAAGGCGAGAAGGTCCTGCCAACAGCGTCTGGAATGATGCTCATCCTGATTGGGTTGTGTTTGGGTTTGGCGGCCTACAATACGGAGAACAACATCCTGTTCGCAGCGCTGGCTCTTCTAATCTCGGCCTTGGTGCTGAGCGGAATATTTTGCTGGATGAATTTTCTGAACGCCCGATGGCGTCTTGAGACGAGCTCGACTTTTCGCGTGGGCGAAGATGGCGAAATAGCAGTCGTAGTCGAAAATCCGAGACAGAGGTTTCCTTTGTTTTCGTTGTTGTTCGAGGTCGAATGCGAAGAGGCCGACGTTAGCCATGATTTGTATTTGCGCAACAGCCTCGAGCCGGGCGGAACGAGCCGCCTTGTATGGCGGTTTCGACCGAAGAAGCGCTGTGTGGCTAATTTCAAGATATTCGACGCGGTGTCTTCATTCCCGTTTGGTTTTTTGCGAAAGCACGTCGCGGGAGAATGCCAAAAAGCGGCTCGGATTTGGCCGGCCCGAATCGAGTACAGCCGCCTCAAATCGATTGGAAGCGGTTTCGGCTGGCAAGGTGCCAGCACGAAAGCCAAAGGGACGACGGGCGAGTTGATCGGCTTGCGCAACTACAACCGCGGGGACGCTCCGCGATCGATTCACTGGAAAGTTTCGGCGAGGCAAGGCAAGCTGATGGTGAAGCAAAACGCTGCGGAGAGCCAGGCTCGATACTCGATGGTAGTGGACACGTGTCGTTATCTATGGTCGACGAAAGAGGCGTTCGAGAAGATGTGCTCGCTGTTGGCTAGTCTCGCGGAGGATCTGTTTCTATCGGGTGATCTCGACTATTGCCGAATCGTTGGAGGCCCGACGATCAAGATCAGCCGTGTTGCGGATCTGGAGTCGTTTTTCGACGAGATATCCGCTCTCCGCTGGGGAGAGGGAGCGAGTAGTGAGGGTGAATCGCCTCCGGCAAATTCGATCGTATTCACGCAACTTGAAGGAAATTCCGTAGGAGCGGTGATCAATGGCGCTACAATCGCGAAGGCTTAACGTATACGAGCTGTACCGGATCAAATGGCTGGTAGGCGCGTTGATGGCGATCGTTTCGGTGAGCTCGTTATTCAATCTGGAGAGCCATACCCATGTACCCGCTTTAATCAGCGTAATTGCGATCACCGGGTGTGTCCTTTTTCCGAAGAG
>JAJFLS010000525.1 GCA_021772595.1 Opitutales bacterium | reverse complement strand
GCTGCCGCACCTGGTTCGGATTACCGCGAGCGCCCGAATCCATCATCACGTAAACCGGATTAACGCCGCCCTTATTGTCGTTGGTCTTGAGCTTTTCGAAAACCGCTTTCTTGATCTCGTCGGTCGCGACGGTCCAGATATCGATAATCTTGTTGTATCGCTCACCAGTAGTGATGATTCCCTTACGATACTGGCCTTCGACTTCCTCGATTTTGCCAAACGCGTTGGCGACGATGTCGGTCTTAGACTCGGGAATGATCATATCGTCGATACCGATCGAGATACCTGCCATCGTAGCAACATCGAATCCGAGCTTCTTCAGTCTGTCGAGAGACAGGACCGTTTGCTCGGGACCCGATACCTTGTAGGTGTTGTTGATGATGTTCCCCAGTTCGCTTTTATCCACCTGGAAATTGAGGAATCCCAACTCCTTCGGCCAGATCTGGCTAAAACGGATGCGCCCGATCGTCGTCGTGATAGTCTTACGGTCGCTATTTCCGAAAACCGTCTCCCGACCATAATCCGGATTCGGGATACGAATCCAGTCGTGAGTTTCCATCGCTCCGTCCATTTGGGCGAACAAAGCTTCGTTCTCCGTTGCCGCGAGCGGCACGCGTTGTCCGCTTTCCTCCGCCGCAGCGGCGGGCTCGAGCGTCAAGTAGTACGACCCCAGAATGACGTCCTGCGACGGCGTCAAGATAGGCTTTCCGCTTGACGGCGAGAAAATATTGCCGCTGGCCATCATGAGCAACTTACACTCGAGGGTCGCTTCGAGCGAGAGAGGCACGTGCACCGCCATTTGGTCGCCATCGAAGTCCGCATTGTACGCGGTACAAACGAGGGGATGAACGCGAATCGCTTCGCCTTCGATAAGGACTGGCTCGAACGCTTGGATCGAAAGTCTGTGGAGAGTCGGCGCTCGGTTGAGGAGAACCGGATGTCCTTTGGTCACTTCTTCGAGAATGTCCCAAACTTCTGGAGACTTCTTCTCGATCATGCGGCGAGCGCCACGAACGGTGTGAACGAATCCCAGTTCCTTTAGGCGACGAATGATGAAGGGCTCGAAAAGCACCAAGGCCATTTTCTTTGGCAGACCGCATTGGTGCAGACGAAGCTCGGGACCGATGACGATCACCGAACGGCCAGAGTAATCGACGCGTTTTCCGAGAAGATTCTGACGGAAGCGACCCTGCTTGCCCTTGAGCATATCGCTCAAAGATTTCAAAGGCCGATTCCCCGCGCCGGTAACCGGGCGTCCGTGGCGACCATTGTCGAACAGCGCGTCAACCGCTTCTTGCAGCATGCGCTTTTCGTTGTGAATGATCACGTCGGGCGTCTTCAACTGCATCAAGTTCTTGAGGCGGTTGTTGCGATTGATAACGCGACGATAAAGATCGTTGAGGTCGGAAGTCGCGAAACGACCGCCTTCCAAAGGCACGAGAGGACGAAGATCTGGTGGGATTACTGGAAGCACTTCCTGCACCATCCACTCGGGACGGGAACCTGACTTGATGAAGCCTTGAATCACCTTCAATCTCTTCGCCAGCTTCTTCTTGATCTGCTTGGACTTCGTGCTGCGCATCGCTTCCTGAAGCTCAAGAACCGTGCCCGGCATATCCATGACCGAAAGAACGTCGCGAAGCGCTTTCGCGCCCATTTGCGCGACGAACGATTCGTCGCCATACTCTTCAACGGCTTGAAGGTATTCCTGATCCGTCAGCAACTGCTTCTCTTCGAGAGGCGTGCGGCCGGGATCCGTCACCATGAAGGCTTCGTAGTAGATCACGCGCTCGAGGCTGCGAGCGGTCATGTCGAGCAACAGACCGAGACGCGAAGGCATGCTCTTGAGGAACCAGATGTGCGTGACAGGCACGGCCAACTCGATGTGGCCCATGCGAGAGCGACGTACCCGCGAAACGGTTACTTCAACGCCACAGCGATCGCAAATCACGCCTTTGTATTTGATTCTCTTGTACTTTCCGCACGCGCATTCGTAGTCGCGAACCGGCCCGAAAATACGCTGGCAGAACAGACCGCCTGGCTCCGGCTTGAAGGTACGATAGTTGATCGTTTCCGGGTTCTTGACCTCTCCGCGTGACCAGGAGCGGATCGTTTCCGGAGAAGCGACGTTAATCGTGACGCAATCGAAATTCGATTCGCGTTCGACGCCGAGTGTTTCTTGAGCTTCTTGGGTAGACATTTTTAGATCCTAGTTGGTTGGCGATTACTTGTATTCCAATTCACTCTGGCGGCCCAGACGGACATCAAGACCAAGGGATTGTATTTCTTTGATCAAAACGTTGAACGATTCGGGCGTTCCGGCCTGCAAAGTCGAATCGCCCTTGACGAGGGACTCGTAAATTTTCGTGCGGCCTTGAACATCGTCTGACTTGACTGTGAGCAATTCCTGGAGCGTGTAGGCGGCTCCGTACGCTTCGAGCGCCCAAACCTCCATTTCTCCGAAACGCTGACCACCGTACTGGGCTTTACCTCCCAACGGTTGTTGCGTAACCAAAGAGTAAGGACCGACGGCGCGAGCATGAATCTTATGCGAAACCAAGTGATTCAGCTTCATCATATAAACCCAGCCGACAACGACCTCTTGGTCTAGCTTTTCGCCGGTACGGCCATCGTAGAGCACGCTCTTTCCAGTGGTCGGAAGTCCGGCGTCCGCTAAATGCTGACGTACCGTTACTTCCGGAATACCATCGAAAACAGGAGTCGACACCTTCATGCCGAGCATCTTACACGCCCAGCCCATGTGAGTTTCGAGGACCTGTCCCACGTTCATACGAGACGGTACGCCCAAAGGATTGAGGCAGATCTGAATCGGCGTGCCATCTGGAAGATGCGGCATATCCTCTTCGGGAACGATCTTCGCGATGACACCTTTATTCCCGTGTCGTCCCGCCATCTTGTCGCCAACCTTGAGCTTTTCCTTGGTAGCGATGTAGACCTTCACCTGCTTGATGACGCCTTGAGCGGCATCGTCGCCCGATTCGATGTTCGCGGTCTTGCGTTCGCGATCCGATTCCAATTCGTCGAATTTCCCCTGATACGAATTGATGATCTCCATGATCTTGATACGAACCGGCGAAGGATCGATCTCAACATGCTTGGATACCGCGGCGAGCTTGCGAAGAAGCGTCTTCGTGATCTTGCGATTGGCCGGGATGATGATCTCCCCGTTCTGGCCATTGACCACGTCCAAAGGAATCTTTTCGCCAAGGAGGATGTTCGAGAGCGCCTCGGTCAAGCCCTCGCGGAGCTTGTCCATCTGCGTCTTGTATTCCTCGTTGATCTGCTTCACCTGACGGCGGCGATCGGATGGGCTCAAGCGCTCGCGCTCGTAGTCGAGACGGCTGGACACTTTTACATCCATGATGATGCCTTCGACGCCAGATGGGACGACCAGAGAGGTGTCCTTAACGTCGGCGGCTTTTTCACCGAAAATGGCGCGAAGCAGTTTCTCTTCAGGAGCGAGTTCCGTTTCGCTCTTCGGCGTGATCTTGCCGACGAGAATATCGCCAGGATGAACTTCCGCGCCGACGCGAATGACGCCGTCGTGATTCAGGTTTCTCAACGCTTCTTCACCGACGTTGGGAATGTCTCGCGTGATTTCTTCCGGACCGAGCTTTGTGTCGCGAGCGGTCACTTCGAATTCGGCCACGTGGATCGACGTGTAAATGTCGTCCTTGAGAACCTTTTCGGAGATCAGGATCGCATCCTCGAAATTGTAACCATTCCAAGGCATGAACGCTACGAGGATATTACGCCCGAGAGCGAGCTCGCCGTTTTGCGTACAAGGTCCGTCGGCGACGATATCGCCGGCTTTGACAGGCTGGCCTTTCGAAACGATCGGCTTCTGATTGAAGCAAGTTCCGGCGTTCGAGCGCATGAACTTACGCAGCTCGATCACGTGGACTCCGTTCGAATGGTCGGAGAAAGGTTTGCTGAAAAAGTGCTCGGGCAGATTGCCGTCGTCTGTGACCACGATTCGATTCGCGTCAACGGAAGCGATGAGGCCGTCGTGGCCGGTAACGCATACCGTCTTCGAATCGCGAGCGACGCGCTCTTCGATACCGGTGCCGACAAACGGCGAATCGGCCTGCAAGAGAGGCACTCCTTGGCGTTGCATGTTCGAGCCCATCAACGCGCGGTTGGCGTCATCGTGCTCTAGGAAAGGAATCAGTCCGGCCGCAACGGATACAAGTTGCTTGGGCGATACGTCCATGAAGTTGACTTGCTCCTTGTCCACTTCGAGGAACTCGCCGCTTTGACGGACGGTTACCTTACCGACGAAAACGTTCTTCTTGTCGAGCTCACTGTTCGCCTGAGCGATGATCTTGCCCTCTTCCTGGTCGGCATTGAGGTAGCGAATGTCCTCGGTTACCTTGCCTTCGGAGACCACGCGGTACGGCGTTTCGATGAAACCGAATTCGTTGACGCGAGCGTAAGTGGAGAGCGAATTGATAAGACCGATGTTCGGTCCTTCCGGCGTCTCAATCGGGCAAATACGTCCGTAGTGAGTGGGATGCACATCGCGCACTTCGAAGCCGGCGCGTTCGCGATTCAAACCGCCTGGGCCGAGCGCCGAGAGTCGACGTTTGTGAGTCAATTCCGCAAGCGGATTGATCTGGTCCATGAACTGGGACAACTGGCTCCGAGCGAAGAAATCGCGGATGACGGTCGTCAGGGCTTTCGGATTGATCAGTTTTTGCGGCGTGATCGAGTCGACGCTTTGATCATAAAGTGTCATGCGCTCGCGAACGAGACGCTCCGTACGGGAAAGTCCGAGACGGCACTGGTTGGCGAGAAGCTCGCCCACGGTGCGCACGCGTCGGCTGCCCAAGTGATCGATATCGTCTAGGTAACCTTCGCCGCCTTTGAGCTTGATCAGGTATTTGGTCGCGCAGACGATGTCATCGCCTTGCAGCGTGCGCTGCTCGACGTCCACGTCCATCTCCAGTTTCTGGTTGATCTTGTAGCGACCCACGCGGCCGAGATCGTAGCGCTTAGGATCGAAGAAAAGCCGTTTGAGAAGCGCCTTTGCGTTGGCGGTCGTAGGCGGTTCGCCAGGACGGAGGCGCTTGTAGATTTCCTTGAGCGCCTCTTCTTCGTTCTGAGTCGTGTCTTTCTTAAGAGCGCGAACGATCGCGCCATCGTCGGAAGAAGTGTCGATAATCTTCAGCGTCGGGATGCCGTGCTCCTCGAACTGGCGCACAATGGCTTTGGTCAACGGCTCGAACGCGCGGGCGATCACGACGCCCTTTTCCGCGTCGATCGCGTCTTCCACGAGAACGTACTGGCTCACGTTTTCCTGGGCCAGAGCGTCCACGAGCGGCATCTCCTCGATCGTGTAGAAGAGATTGAGGATATCGAGATCCGAGCTGTGGCCAATGGCGCGAAGCAAAGTTGTAATGAGAAACTTGCGACGACGGCGACGACGGTCGAGATAGACGTAGAGAAGATCGTTGTTGTCGAACTGCAATTCGAGCCATGTCCCTCTGTCGGGAATGATTCGGAAAGAGTGGAGAAGCTTGCCATTAGTATGCGGCGTGACTTCGTAGCAAATGCCTGGCGAGCGGTGAAGCTGGCTGACCACGACGCGTTCCGCGCCGTTGATGATGAACGAGCCGCGGCTTGTCACCATCGGCAATTCGCCCATGTAGATTTCTTCGTCCTTGAGGTTGTCTTCCTCGCGGAGACGCAGCTTCACGTATAGGGGAACCGAATACGTGATCCCTTCGCGGATACACTCGATCTCGGTCGCTTTGGGATCGCCAATCGTGTACGAGACGAACTCAAGCACGAGGCGTCCATCGTAGCTTTCGATTGGAAAGACTTCGCGAAAGACTGCTTCGATTCCATCGTTCTTGCGTTCGAGAATCGGCGTGTCCTTCTGCAGGAAATCCAGGTAGGAATTGATCTGAATTTCGATCAGATTTGGAGGACTGATTGTGTCCTTAAGTTTTCCGAAGTTGATGCGGTCTGCCATGGAAGATCCTTACTTGAATTGCGTAATTGTGTGCGTGATGAATTCGGGAAAAACGGTCGCTAGGCTAAGCTTTGCGGCCGGCATTTAGTTACAGGAAAGACAGGCGCGCGAAAACGCGCCTGTCTTGATGTAAAAAGCGGTTAGAAAAAACGCTGAGCAATGTTATTTGAGTTCGACCTTGGCGCCGGCTGCTTCGAGCTTGGTTTTGATTTCGGCGGCTTCGTCCTTGTTAGCGCCTTCCTTGACAGGCTTGGGAGCTCCTTCAACGAGGTCCTTCGCGTCCTTCAGGCCAAGACCGGTGATCGCGCGAACTTCCTTGATCACGTTGATCTTCTTGTCGCCAGCTGCGAGGAGGATTACGTCGAACTCAGTCTTCTCTTCGGCTGCTTCGGCGGCTTCACCACCTCCAGCAGGAGCTGCGGCTACAGCTACGGGAGCTGCGGCGCTGACGCCCCATTTTTCTTCAAGGTCTTTAACCAATCCTGCGATGTCTAGCACGGACTGGCCACTGAGCCATTCGATTACGTCTTCTTTTTTTAGTTCTGCCATCTTATTTTATGATCGGCTAGTTAGTTTTACCTCATTTAAGGCCAAATTGGCCCTAGCCTGTATCTTTTGTTATACGATTTGTGATTAGACGAAGGCAACCAAGCCCTCGAAAGTGATAAATCTAGTTTCCGCCTTCCGCGTCGATCTTCGCCTGAAGCAGGTTGAGCACGTTCTGCGGAACTGCGTTGAGGACGAATACCATCTGCTGGGCGGGCTTGCTGAGCAGTCCAAGCAGCTGGGCGCGAAGCACCTCGAGTGGAGGGAGCTTGGCCAGGGCTTTGATTTCACCTACCTCAAGCCTTTGGTTGCTGAGCACGCCAGCCTTGACGCCGAATTTCTCCTGCTTGTCGAAGAATTTGGTCAGCACCTTGGCGACGCCAGACGGGTTCTCGCCACCGATAACGATCGCGTTTTGCCCGGTCAAGTGTTCGTCGAGCTCTGGAAAGCCGCGCCCTTTGGCCGCGACTTTGAGGATGTTATTCTTAACGACGTGGAATTCGGCTGACTCCTTGACGAGCTGGGCGCGGAGATCCGCGATGTCCATGACGTTCGCGCGCTCGTAGTTGGCCAGGAACATGTAGTCCGACTTTTCGAGGTGAGTGTTTACCTCGTCTACTAGAAATTGTTTTTCCGGTCTCATTCTCTAATGTTTCCTATTTAAAAGCTTAGAATTTCGAGTACTCGGATCCGGCGATCTTGATGCCGGGAGTCATCGTTCCTGAAATGTAGGCGCTGTTGATGTAGTGGCCTTTGAATCCTGCAGGGCGGGCGTTTCCAACCGCTTCGATAATGGTCTTCACGTTATCGATGATTTGCTCGTTCGAGAAGGATCGCTTGGCGATGCCGACTCCGAGGGTGGCGGTCTTATCGAGTTTGAACTCAACGCGGCCGGCCATCACATCCTTGATCGCCTTCTCGATATCCGGCGATACCGTGCCCGCTTTGGGATTCGGCATGAGACCCTTCGGTCCGAGGACGCGAGCGATCTTGCGCACTTCCTTCATCGCGTCGGGCGTCGCTACGGCGACGTCGAAATCGACCCAGCCGCCCTGGATTTTCTCGATAATCTCTTCGAGCCCCGCTTCGCTGGCACCAGCTGCTTTCGCGGCATCCGGGTCGGAAGTGAACGCGACAACGCGGACGGTCTTCCCGCTGCCGTGAGGCAGCATTACGGTGCCGCGCACCATCTCTTCGCCCTTGCGGGGGTCTACCAGCAATTTCATGGAGAGCTCAACGGTCTCGTCGAAATTTGCCTTCGGCAATTTCGCGAGCACGTCGATAGCTTCGTCAATCGTGTATTCTTTGCTTAGATCGGCGGCCTCTTGGGCAGCTCGGAATCGTTTAGTCAGTTTTACCATTTAGCGCTCCTTGCAGTACAATCGCCTTTCGGCTCCTGCGTTGTGGATGTTCTTTAAGAGAGTATATTAATCGATGACTTCGATGCCCATCGAGCGAGCGGTTCCCGCGATGATGCGAGACGCCATTTCCGGATCGGACGCGTTCAAGTCCTTTTTCTTGATCTCAATGATCTCGAGAATCTGCTTCTTGGTCACCTTGCCTACCTTGTCGCGATTCGGCACGCCCGAGCCCTTGGCCAAGCCTGCCGCCTTCTTCAGAAGAACCGCCGCTGGGGGGGACTTGAGGATGAAGCTGAAGGACTTATCCTGATAGACGGTGATTACGACGGGGAGGATCGTGCCCGCCTGGTCTTTCGTCTTGGCATTGTACTCCTTGCAGAAGGCCATGATATTGACCCCTGCCGCGCCGAGAGCCGGGCCTACGGGAGGCGCGGGGTTCGCGCCGCCAGCGGGAAGTTGCAGACGAATAGTTCCGGTTATTTTCTTTGCCATCTAATTTAGCTAGTTATGCGCTCGACTTGCCAGTATTCCAGTTCCACCGGCGTGAATCGGCCGAATATGGAAACAGAAACCTTAAGCTTGCCTTTGCTCGGATCGATCTCGTCGATCCGTCCATTGAGATTGAGAAAAGGTCCGTCGTTGATTTTGACCTCCTCGCCCACTTCGTACTGGATCTTCGGGGTTTCTTTGCCCGTGGCCGCTTCGATTTGGCTGAGGATGGTGTCGATCTCCGACTTCTTGAGAGCAGACGGGCGATCGCCGCCCACGAAATTGATAACGCCTGCGATTTCGCGGACGAAATACCAGGGCTTGTTTAGCAGCTTCCCGTCATCGTCGTAGAGATGCATGCGGACGAACGCGTAGCCTGGATAGAACTTGCGGGTGATCTGGGTCTTCTTGCCGTTCTTCACCTCGACGACGGTCTCCGTGGGGACGAGAATTTCGAAGACGGTGTCTTCCATCTCTTCCTCGACGATGAACTTGTCCAGGTAGCGTTTCACTTTCCCTTCCTGATTGGAAAGGGTTTGAATGACGTACCATTCGCCTTGCGTTCTTTCGCTTGTTTCAGTCATCGCTTCGGTCATTAGCGCGCCCAGCCGGTGAACAGGTTCACTACGTTGGCGAGAGAGAAATCCGCGACCGCGATGAAGACCCCCATAATGGCGATCGCAACGAGAACCACGACCGTGGAGTCGCGCAACTCAGTCCACGTCGGCCAAGTGGCTTTCTTCAATTCTCCCAAGGTCTCACCTGAAAAAATGCGGATGCTGCGGAACGGATTTTTCATTTAACGAGTTCTGAAATTGGCAGGGCAGGAGGGAATCGAACCCCCAACCAATGGTTTTGGAGACCACTACTCTACCAATTGAGCTACTGCCCTATACCTAAAAATATCAAAATAGAATTGCCGAAACCCGAGTTTACGGGTTCCGGCAAGGAAATAAAACTGCGGACGAATCGCTTACTCGACGATGTCGGTGATGCGGCCCGCTCCGATGGTGCGGCCTCCTTCGCGGATCGCGAAACGCTGGCCCTTCTCCATCGCGATCGGCTTGGTCAGAACGACCTCGATCGAGATGTTGTCGCCAGGCATTACCATTTCGACGCCTTCCGGCAATTCGCAAACGCCCGTCACGTCCGTCGTGCGGAAGTAGAACTGTGGGCGATAGCCGTTGAAGAATGGAGTGTGGCGGCCGCCTTCGTCCTTCGAAAGAACGTAGATCTCTGCCTTGCCCTTCTTGTGCGGAGTGATCGAACCGGGAGCCGCGAGCACTTGACCGCGCTCGATTGCTTCCTTTTCGATGCCCCGCAGGAGGATTCCGACATTGTCGCCAGCCTGACCTTGGTCGAGCATCTTGCGGAACATTTCAACACCGGTGACGACCGACTTCTCAGTGTTCTTAAGACCGACGATTTCAACTTCGTCGCCCACCTTGATGATGCCGCGCTCGATACGACCGGTCGCTACCGTGCCGCGTCCTGTGATCGAGAAAACGTCTTCGACAGACATGAGGAATGGCTTGTCGATTTCGCGTTCCGGCTCAGCTACGTCCGTATCGATGGCGTCCATGAGCGCTTGGATGTTCGCCTTGCCTGCGTCAGTGCCTTCGAGGGCCGCCATTGCGGAACCACGGATGATCGTGGTGTCGTCGCCTGGGAAATC
>JAJFLS010000524.1 GCA_021772595.1 Opitutales bacterium | reverse complement strand
ACAACGTGGCCGCTGTCATGATCACGGCAGACATTCCGGCGTTCGCTCGCGAAGGTACGCGAATCGACATCACGGTTTCCTCGATCGGAGACGCGGAGAGTCTGCAAGGCGGCGTTCTCGTGCAAACTCCTTTAATTGGAGCTGACAATGTTGTTTACGCGGTGGCCCAAGGCTCGGTGCAAGTCGGCGGTTTCATTGGCGGATCGGCGGGCCCTGGCGGCGCGACTGTACAAAAGAACCATCCAACGGTGGGCAAAATTTCAAACGGAGCGATCGTGGAGCGCGAGATCGAGATGGATATCGTAGGTCAGGGATACCTGAACTGGCTTCTCCTCAATCCGGACTATAGTACCGCCTCGCGAATGGCTGAGGCGATCAACAATATCTATCCTTCGAGCACGATTGCCCTCGATTCGGCAGCGGTTCGAGTCGCGATTCCAGAAGTCTACACGGGTCGCGAAGTGGATTTCATTTCGTCGCTCGGCGCGATCTCGATCAAGCCGGACACTCCTGCCATGATCGTCATCAACGAAAAGACGGGCGTAATCGTGGCGACATCCGAAGTTCGAGTGTCCACGGTGGCGATTAGCCATGGAGCGCTTACCATTTCTATAACGAACAATTTGAACGTGTCTCAACCTACGGGATTTGGCGACGCGGGACAAACGGCGGTGACGCCATCGACGCAAACAGAGGTCACTGAGATGGCCGGTGGATTCAAGGTCATCGAGGAATTCCCGACGATCCAGCAAGTGACGGCGGCATTGAACGCGGTGGGAGTGACCACTCGGGAAATGATGTCGATCTTGCAGGAAATGAAGAGCGTGGGAGCGCTTCAAGCTGAGCTTGTAATCAAATAATTATGGATCCGATAACGACAGGCCCATCCGCTCTGGACAGCATGCAATGGAAAACCAGCATGCAGACAGGGAAGGGCAATCAGAAGGAGCAGATCGATCAGGCGGCCAAGCAATTCGAAGGCATCTTGATTCGGCAGTTTCTGGACGAGGCGCTGAAGTCGATGGACGGATCGAGCGGCATGATGGGATCTTCGGTTCCCATGTACGACCATTTAATAAAGGATACGCTGGCGAACAGCATAACGCAGGGAACATCGCTGGGCTTGTCTTCAGTGCTGCAGACGCAGCTGTACAACGGCCCTGAAGAAGAAATCCAGGAATCAAATACAAAATGAACGATACTTTCGAAAAGACTGAATGGGATCCGCTCGTAGAGCTTCTCCGCGAGGAGGTGCAGGAATACGGCGGCCTATACAACCTGCTGGACCGCCAGCAAAGCGAGATTTTCAACCGCGAGCCGGAGTCTGTGATGCAGACTAATAGCGACATCGAGGCCCACATGACGGAGATGAATTCTCTGCGCGAGCGAAGGGAAGAAAAAGTGCGGACGCTGGCTAGCCAGTGCGATTGTGACGAAGAGTTCTCGCTTACCAATATGCTGCCGCATTTCCCCGATTTTGTACGCCCGCTGCTTCAGGCCCTTATAGACGAAGTCAACGGGATGGTCAGCCGGACGCGCCGCAAGGCCCGCCAGAACTATCTGCTGCTTTCGCGTACCATGGAGATAACTCAAGAAGCGTTGAGGCTTACCGAGCCGGAGAATTTTTCAAAGACCTACTCTCGCAAAGGAAGAGTAGGAGTGGCGGGCAAGTTGCCCACGACTTACAAGGCGTTCGTCTAGAATTAAGCGATTGTCTCGAATTAGCGAATACGGAATATGAGCGGGAATATACTAGGGGATTTAGCCAATGCGACAAAAGCGCTGAACGCGCATCGTTTTGGCGTGACTACGGCGGGAACGAATATCGCCAACGTCAACAATCCTGATTTCGCTCGCCAGCGCGTGACTTTGGGCGACCGCGGCACAATTCAAACGCTTACAGGCCCAAGGGGTTTGGGCGTCGAGGTGACTGGTTTTTCCCATATGCGCGACCAGGTGCTGGACCGGGAAATCATCCGGGAGGCCAGTATCAATAGCTCGCTCGAGGCACAGCAAGCCGCTCTCGCCAAAGCCGAGTCCAGCATGGGCCAGGAAATCAACCGCACCGGCGATTCCGCGTTCATCGATGGCGTGGCGAACGACGGTTCGGGAGCGGGCGGTCTAGCCGAAGTGCTCAACGACTTTTTCAACGCCTTCCATTCGCTCTCCGCGAATCCTGCCTCAGATGCCGAAAAGGAGTCTCTCCTCCAGAAGTCCGAGATTCTCGTACAGAAGTTGAACGTTACGTCCGAGCGGTTCGAAAATCTGAAAGGTGATATTTCCAACGAGGCGGTTACGGATTTGGAAGACGCGAACCGACTCATTAAAGAGATCGCCCGTCTGAATGCGGAAATAACGCGATCCGAGGCGAACCACGTCGGACAGGCCCTGGATTTGCGCGATTTGCGTCAAGCCCGTTTGGAAGACCTTTCTGAATACATGCAAATCGAAACTACGACCCTCGCCGATAGCGGTGGGCAGGTTACTGTCTCGATTGGGACCGCGACTGGAAGCGTGGACCTGGTCAAGGAAGGGCGTTTCGAGCAAATCAATTTCGACGATTCAGTTCCGGGATTACCTGCTTTCTCGATAGATGGCAGCGGCGAAATCATAAATATCAAAGGCGGAAGTATCCACGGCGCTCTGCATGCCCGCGATGGAGCTATCCAGGAGTTTGCCAATTCTCTGGACCGTCTCGCGTCGGAGCTGGTCGATCAAGTAAACGGCATCTACAATTCCGGTGTTGCTCCCGGTATCACGAATTTCTTTACGGACACTGGTACTGCTGGCGAGAAAACCGCTGCAGGGATATCGCTGGATGCGACGCTTTCGACAACCACTTTACGGACGTCGAATACCGTGGCTCAAGCGCAGGGTGATAATACAGTCGTCTTGGCGATAGCGGAATTGGACAGCGCTGAATTCGCCAATCTGGGCGACCGCTCCTTTAGCAGTTTCTATAGAGCGACCGTTTCGGACCTGGCCCAGGATGTAGCGACTGTTGACTCTCGTCTGGAGGACGAGGGAATCGTTTTCAAATTGCTCAAGGAACAGCAGGATTCCATATCCGGCGTTTCGATCGACGAGGAAATGACCGACATGATGAAATTCCAGAGAGCGTTTGAGGCGAGCGGACGAGTCGTTCGCGCGATAGACGAGATGCTCGATGTCATAATCAATCGTCTGTTTTAGGTCATGAGAATTTAGATGCAGACCCTATTCCCACCATGAGAGTCACCAACAATACCTATCCCGATACTCTGCTACGACACTTGCAGAGAATAACTGGTCAGATGAATACGCTGCAGGAACAAGCGGCAACTGGACAGCGGCTAACGGATATTTCCGACGATTCGGCTGCGGGAAACCGAATCCTCGACATGCAGGAGGAGAAGGGCAAGTTGACGCAGTTTTCGAAGAACGCGGCCCGTGCTCAGAATATCAATAACACTACGATTTCGCAGCTTCAGAATTTTATAAAGATATCGGATCGAGTCGGGGAGATAGCGTCTCTGGCGAACGACCTGAAAGGTCCGGCTGGATTAAAAGCTTATGCGGAAGAAGTGGACGAGCTCCTCGAGCACGCGTTGCAAAGCGCCAACTCGAAGTTCAACGGGGAATACATTTTCGGAGGAATCGCAAGTGGGTCGGAACCGTTCTCGGTCAACCTGGACGCGAACGACAAGGTGCAGGATCCCGACGGAGCAGGCGTCGGAACGGCAATCAATTACGTGGGTGCCGCCAACGGGTCCGAGTTTCATTTATCGGAGTCCGGAAAGGTCTCGCCGTTCACCGATGGCACGACCAACCAGAAATTCGCCGATTTCATCAATCGTATGGTCACACTCAGGGACGCCCTCGAAAGTGGAAGTCCGAACGCGGTAACGTCCACGATGCGACAGGATCTTGAAACTTCCGAAGACGACATGATCTTCACTCTGAGCCGCCAAGGTTCGGTGCAGCTGAGAATCGAGTTTGATATTAATCTCAACGGCCAGCGGTTTACCGATCTCGAAGAGAATATTTCTGCGGAAGCGGATGTGGATCTTTCGCAAACGATCGTTCAATTGACGCAGATCCAGAATGCTTATCAGGCGTCTCTCCAGAGCGCGGGCCGGGTCCTCAACTCTTCCCTTCTCCAGTATATTTAGAATGAGGCAGATGATTATTTAATGTAAGTAGTTATGAAATTAGCGACGGAATCTCAAGAGAACAAGGATGTTTGGGTTAAGCCGATGGAGTTTACTCTACCGAAGGGCTTAATCGGATTTCCTGATGAAACCAAATTCGAACTTCTAGTGAACGCGGAAGAACTCCCCTTTATGTGGATACGCGCCGCGGAAAGACATGAGCTTGGATTCATTGTGATCGAACCAGCCCAGATTCTATCGGACTACTTGATCGAAATCGCGGACGACGACGCTGCCTCGCTCGATATCGAGTCGGAAGACGAAGCCCTGATTTTAAATATAGTAACCTTGCGCAATGGTGAAGACATCGAGTCCGCCACCGTCAATCTCGTTGGACCGATCCTTCTGAATCGGTCCACCATGGAAGGAAAGCAGGTGATCGTCTCGAATCACATGAAGTTCTCCACGAAGCACCCTATTCTGACAAACACCACAAACGGCTAACCCAGGAAGGAAACAGCCATGCTCATTTTATCCAGGAAGGTAAACGAGGCAATTGTGATTGCCGACAATATTGAAATACGCATCACGCGCATCGATGGCGATATCGTGAAGCTCGGGATAGACGCTCCGCGTTCCATTCCCATCGTTCGAAAGGAACTGATCGAAGAAATTTCCGCGACGAATCGCGAAGCGGTGGCTGCTCCGGCAGCCGCGGCCGAGGGCGTCGCAGTCAAGCCGCAGCTATCAGGATTGGCTCAAAGCTTGGCAAACAAAAAACAAGAGAAAGCAGGCTCGTCGTAAGGCCCGAGCCTGGTCTGTGAAACCTAAAGGATGAGGTCGTAATATGGTTATAAATACAAATCAAAACGCAGTGGATGCTTCCTCGGCGTTGCAACGCAGCCAAGCGGCGATGAACCGCTCGATGGCAAGATTAAGCACTGGCAGCAAGATCGTGAACCCGTCTGATGACGCGGCAGGACTTTCGATCGTCGAGAAAATACAAGCTCAGAACTCGCGAATCGAAGCGGCTCAAGTTAATATCCAGAATGCGGTTTCGCTGTCGCAGACGACGGATGGTTTTCTGAATACGATGAGCAAAGTGCTCAACCGAATGAGCGAATTGACCGTGCAGGGAATCGACGGCACCAAGACCGCCGCCGACAAAGCTCTGTATGGCGAAGAGTTCAATGAGCTTAGAGAGCAGCTTCGCGATATTATCGGAAACGGCCCCAACGGGACCGACAGCGACCCGAACTGGAATACTTCAAGCGTGGATCCGGCAGGATCATTCAACGGCATCAGTCTATTCGGCGCTCGCGCGCAAATGACTATAGTGGTGGGCGCTTCGGGCTCGCAAACGATGACCGTGGACGCGATCAACTTGCGTGAGATCGGAGGGGCGATGTCGAATCTGCTCTGGGACAATGCGGTAGACGGTTCGCAGGCGAATATCAATGTTGACAGCCCCGGCGCGGTCGCAGCGGTAAACAGCGCGATCGAACAAGTCGCGAAAGAGCGCGCGGGTATGGGGGCGGAGCAATCGAGGTACGAAATCGTAGCCCAACAGCTCCAAGTCCAGCAAGAGAACTTGCTCGCCGCCAATTCCAGAATCGCGGACGTGGACGTCGCCATCGAATCCACTCGGCTCGCCAAGAACGAGGTGCTCACTCAAGCAAGCGTATCCATGCTGCACAAGGCCAATGGCTTGCCGCAACTAGTGCTTCGCCTGCTCAACTAAAATTTGAAACCAATCTCATGAACGTAAATATCGATCGCTATCTTACAACGCTCCTCTCGTACACGCCCGGCCATAAACGTGGCAGTCGTATCGGAGGCGATTACGTCAGCCTTATCCACGTTCCAGTTGCAGGACCGGAAGAAGTATATTCGGTCGCTTTTGGCGAAAAAGGCAATTTCCTGAGCCACGCGAAATATCGCGAGACGATCTGGAAGTATTTGGAATCGTGCGACGCGAACGAAACGGTCGACATCCAGCCGCTAGTAAACGTGCTGCAGGCGGAAGTGGACCCGTCGCATCCGGTTTTCAAGTTCATCGATCTTTCGCTTTTGCGTAGATGCGAGAACCGAAACGACGGCTGCTCGGGATTGGACTACTATCTGCTGATGTGGCAGAAAGACGGTTGCGCTTCCGTGGTGGAATGTTGGGAGCCTTATGGCCGGAACATCGAGTCGTGGATCACCTTGATCGGCGCGATGCAAGTGTTGACCAGCCAGTACGAGTACGCGATGATCGAGGCGGGCGTGTAAACGGATTTCTTCGAGCAATGAAGCCGCGAGTTTCTCACAAGGCGACTGCGAAGGGAAAGCGTTTTCTTGGCGTGCGCTACGCGAACTGCGCTTGCTATGGGCGTCTGTACGCGAACGACGAAGGGACAGCCTATGTGGGCTGTTGTCCTCGATGCGGCAAACGCTATCAAGTCCGTATCGGCAAAAAGGGTACGAATACCCGCATGTTCATCGCGACCTGCTGAGAGTTAACGGTGAATCGTTCAGCGACGCGTAGCGGGACGACTGCGTCGTACCGAATTTGATCGCTTGTTATTCTTCGGCTGCCCATGTAGAGGATCGAAATGTCGATCAAACGTCTTCCTCGAAATGTCTGGGTGCTGGCGGTGTGCCAATCCTTGTCGATGGCGTGCGCTCCGTTGATGATTCTGGTCGGAGGTCTCCTGGGGACGCAGTTGGCGCCGTCGCCTAAGTGGGCGACTCTACCGATCACCGCGATCATCCTCGGTACGGCGCTCTCGACGATTCCGGCGGCGATTCTGATGAATCGGATTGGACGGAAAAGGGGCTCATATGTCGGATTCGGTTTCGCTTTGCTGGGGACGTTTGTGCTGATGCAGGCCGCATTGGTCGCGAGTTTCGGGCTCTTTCTTTTGGGTGCCTTGCTGTTGGGAGTTAATATCGCGTTCGCTCAGCAGTTCCGCTTCGCGGCTCTGGAGAGTTTGAAGGATGAAAACGCTTTCGGAGCGGCGCTTTCGGTTCTAATGCTGGGCGGCATCTTTTCGGCGTTGGTTGGACCGGAAATCGGTCTGCTCGGAAAGGATTTGCTCGATTCGCCTCATGGATACGCGGGCTCGTTTCTGCTTTTGCTTGGTTTGATTCTGGCGGCGATGGTGGTCTTTTCACTATTTAAAGATCCCGAGATAGTGGATACGGATCGTGAGGAGCCATCGCGACCGTTGAGAGTGATTATCGGGAATCCGTTCTTCATCGTGGCTTTGATCGCGAGCGCTGTCAGCTACGGAGTCATGAGTCTTGTGATGACGGCGACGCCGATCAGCATGCACGAGCTATGCGGTATCGATCTCGCTAATACAAAGCAAGTGATTCAGGGGCATATTACGTCGATGTTCGTCCCGAGCTTGATTGGAGGATTGCTGATGAAACGGTTTGGAGTCGGGTGGATGTTGCTCGCAGGCGCGGTCCTGTACGCCGGGATGATGGTGATTGGCCTCGGCGGGCAGGAGCTGTTTCACTTCTGGTGGTCTTTGATTCTGCTCGGAATTGGCTGGAATTTTCTTTTCGTGGGCGGAACGGCGTTGCTGCCGCGAGCCTACCGTTCTTCGGAGCGGTTTAAAGTGCAGGCGCTCAACGACTTCGTCGTCTTTGGAATTCAGGCGATCGCGTCTCTAGGCGCAGGCTGGTTTCTCTTCGAGTTCGGTTGGACGGTCCTGATCTGGATCTGCTTACCGGCGGTATTGGTCGCCGCGATTGCGGCCCTGTGGTTGATCCGAAAGAGGGTGTAGGCAGTCGATCGTTTCATATGATGACAAGAATTCGCCAATTGTAGGAGCCTGCTTGCAGGCGATATTCCTTGCTCATCCGATGGAGAGAGAATCACCTGCAAGCAGGCTCCTACAATTAGATTCGAGAGATGGTTTTCTCTCTACCGTTCGATCGCGATGATTCGGGCGGGGCAGCCGTCGCCACATTCCGGCTTCAGCGGCAGGGCGACGATTTCGACGACTTCCTGAGTTAGCTGATCGAGATTGCAAAGTCCTTCTG